>CAIYZI010000505.1 GCA_903930665.1 uncultured beta proteobacterium | reverse complement strand
TTGCATTCCTTCGCCCAAAAAGAAGAAAACGACTTAACAAATCTAAAACTTCAAAAGTTGATGTATTACGTACAAGGCTTTAATTTGGCGCTTACCAATGAAAGACTAATTGACGCAGGAGTAGAGGCTTGGCAACACGGGCCAGTATTCCCTGAGGCTTACCACCTCTATAAATCAAATGGCGACGCTGTGATTCAATTTTCTGGCACACCAAACCCTTCATGCTTCACTATTGATCAGATAGAGCTCATGGATGAGGTGATTGATATTTATGGCAAGTATTCTGGCTGGACATTGCGAAATATGACGCATCAAGAATCACCTTGGTTAAAAAATGAGTCCACTGGGGGCGCTATATCCGACGATGATTTACTTGAGTTTTTCAAAACACGTTTAAATTAAATATTCATCTGTGCGCATGGCCAAAAAGCCAAAAATAAAGAAACCAGATAGCGGCAATAAGAATCAAAAAATCAAAGAGCCTAGTGAAATCATAAATTTTGACTTAAGGCCTCCGTTATTTTCCCTAGAGAGACTTCAGGCAGGTGAATATTGCTTTTCAGTCCTTAGTAAAGACTTTAAAGCTGCATTTGCAGAGGCAATTTTTAAGCGGAGAGAAACTACATGGGGGCAATTAAAACTTTTGGATAGGCACGCACTTGGACTGGAAAAAATATCAAAAAGCTCAATAAAAGCTGCGCCGCCGAAAAATATCAAGGAAGATGAAAATCATTTTCTAGCTTTTAGATTCAACGGGCTTTGCCCTATGGTGGGCTATAGAGTGAATGATATTTTTTATATTCTTTGGTTTAATCACAACTTCACCCTGTATTCACACTGAAGTCAATTTTATTGACCACTTCGATGCTTCACCGCGCTGATCCCAAACCTTTCAGCGTCCTAGCCAATCGATTGCTGATCACGCAAAAGACTACCAACCCAAGTAGCTGGACTGAAATAGAAGTCGCAGGCGTATCCAAATACGTCGCAAAAGCGGCATTGCCTTATCGAATGTAATTACTGGACGATGTTGAGTCGAGCTAATGGCGAAGGCTCCCAAGGGTTTATCGCGCCGCACATATCCAGCCACAAATTGCCGTCCAAAATTTTCTAGGGTAGTCGAACCACGCGACAAAATCTCCCCGCTAACGATATACCCAGCATCCAATTCCAAGGGGATTGAAGTAAAGGTGCTGTTTGACTCAACAAATCCCCAGTCAGTTAATTGAATTTGGTGGTCTGATAGACTGACAATTGAAAGTGTCGTCTCTTCTTCGATTGATGGAGACACCGTCCCGAGGCGAACGAGAAACCGATCACGCTTGCCACGCATCTGCAGCCGGAGATTCCAAATTCCTGCAACTGCGGCAATCGCGGACCCCGCAAGAGTCATATATTGGGTTAAATCTTGGATATTCATGTTGTCATAGTATCAACATCGACTACTCAAGCATCCCTAGACTATGCAAGGCGCCCTAATGCCTCACCGCCTTCACCCTAAATCGCTCACAACGGTGTTTTTTATCTAGCCACTGGCTATCTATCATTGCTACAAACTTGCCGCCCCTGACCACTTTTTTGCACGAATTTTGAGGGGTTAAATTGGAGCACTCTAGGCATGAATGGCGATCATCCAAAAAAGGGTAATTTGCACCTTGCTTTAAGACCTCCAAAATCTCATTTTTATGCTCTTTTAGTATGGGCAAAAACTGCTCTTGGATTGACCTTTTACCATCCACAATAAGACGATTTTCAAGGTCAACCTCAAGACGCAATCCTGCCTCTTTTGCCTTGAGGATAAGTTCGATTGGACTCATAGAAAAGTCCTCTCACTAGGCTCATTTTGGTATCGATCCCATGAGGCATTTATCTGCTCTTTTGATGGAATTTCAAGGAATTTGCCTCCTGCTTGCTCACTGTCAAATTGGTGAGCAAGGTGAGCAACCTGCCTATTTTCAGAAATTTGAGCAAGCTGAGAGCCTTTATCTATATGAGGTTGCTCAGGTTGCTCAGGTTGTTCACCTTCAGGAGAGTGAGCAACCTGACCCCCATCGGTTGAGCAACCTGAATAAGCTAGCTGCATTGCCTCTTTTTCGGTTGAGTTCCTTAGGCTCCAAACGTACTTACCAAGGGTGATGGATTTGTACTTTTTAACCCCTAATTCTTCGGACGCTCTGCGTAGGGTTGCGGCTGAAATATCGGCATCTTTTGCCTCGCTTTTAACCTCGTTACCAATACGATCCTGCGAGCCCAAAATGTCGGTTAAAAATTGCTTGGCAAAGTCTCTAGCGGTTTCTGTTCCATAACCATCTTCACCATCCTCATCAATGCTTTCGGCATCACTCAAAATATCGTGTGCATAGCCCTCTACCGCATCCTTCCACATGACGATTGAGGTATGAATGCCGTCAATTTCTTTTTGCTCGATTGAGTAGGTAAAACCTCCATCTTTTGGGCTGATATTGGTCTTGGCTCTCACCAAAACGCGATCCTGAGTCTCTTTGTTGGTCACGGTTACCCAAACCATCCTAGGAAGTGCCGTAAATGCCTGAGACCCCAATAAACGCTCTGCTGGGTCTTTTCCTTGTGATCCCTTACCCAAGTGAGAGATCCCGATAATGGCGCATTGTTGGTCTTGAGCGAATTCCACCAATGGATCAAGGGATTGCCTGACCTCATTAGCATTGTTCATATTGCCCTTAACCATTCCCACGATTGGATCAATAATAATTAAAGCAACACCTCCAATTTCATCAATAGCCTGCTTGAGTACTTCAATATCAGCAACGGGATCAAAACCTCTACGCTTACCATCCTCAGTGCTACCCGTCAAAATATAGATACGGGCTCCATCAGCCCCCATTGCCGCCAGCCTAGGCATGAGTACATCTTCAGGGTCATCCTCACTTGACCAGATCAATACATTGGACTTCCCGCAATATCTAGAATGGTCGGGGAACATTCCGCCTGTTGTAATGGTTGCGGCCAATCCTAGGGCTAGGGTTGTTTTGCCTGTACCACCAGCGCCGCCCAGCATGGTGAGCTTGCCACTGGGAAGCCACATATCCCATAGCCATGTAATAGGCCGCATTTTTATATCTGAGCCTTTAATCAGATTAACTTTGATTTCAGGCTGAGGCTTTTTGGTAACGGTATTGCTTGGCCTGGCCTCAGATTGAGTATTAGGTTTTATAAGGTTTTCGGTTTTGGCTTCTGCTGGGATAGACCCACTCGCCACCTCGCTAAGCAAAGGTAGGTCAAGCACCGCATTAGCGGCGACATTTAATACCTCAAGGAGTGCGCCCTTCTCAAATACTGCTGGATGATTGGCTTTTAACCAATCAAAGGCATCACCTTTAGCGGGCAGTCCCAGCGCATCAATATTGATCAGTTGAGAAGTACATCCCAAACCATTGAGAAGGCTTCTCACGGCCTCCATGTGCTTTCTGCCTGCATCATCGTTATCAGGCCACAAGTAAACCGTCTTACCGGATAGCGGGCTTAAATCGGCCTTATCGTGATCCTGAGCCCCTCCGCAAGTAGTCGCAACAATTCCCACCATGCTTAGGTATGCCGCCACCTTTTCACCTTCGACAAAATAAACCGTGTTGGCATCTTTGATCTTCGGTAAGTTATATAGCGGCTTGCCATTCGGATATTCGGGCATCTTATAAATTGGTTTAGTGCCATCAAAAGATAAGGCCCTAATCCATTTACTCCCATTCGTGGCGTTTTTGAATCGCGGTCTAGCGTGTAAAAAATCACCGTCTTGATTCTGATAAATAAATGCGCCCTCGAACTCATAAGCGGGCTTATCCGCTTGGTTGATATTCGGATCGGCATTAAGCATCTTTTGTGCTACTTCTTTAATTTGTTCTTTAGTAATGTTCATGCTTGCCATGCTCCTAATTCTTTAGCTGCCTGTACGAATGACAGGCCTGTACGTTTCATATGTAGGTCTAAGGTGCTGGACCCATGCTCCCCGCAAACCATGCACCGGAATGCGCCGCTATCCGCTTTCACTCTTAGGCTTGGCTTGGTGTCATCGTGGAAAAAGCAAACTGAATCACGCCATGCACCTGACCCCTTGAGAGCTAATCCGTGCGTGTTGAAATACTCCACGCCACTAGGTAGGTTTTCCCGTTTGAAGTTATTGCTCATAAGCCCACCTCACTGCTGCGCTCGATCTCGTTAAGCAAGTCCCCAGCCTTCCAAATTAGCTGGGCTACTTCCGCAAGGGATTCAATAAAGGTTTGCTGTTTGGTTGGATTGATTTCTCTATCCACGGCATCACCTAGCTGCTTGGCGTAGTGCGTATGTTGTAAAACAAAAGATTCCAGCGCATCAACATCAATTAATCGGTAGGTTCGATTACCCAATGAGAATTGGAGGGAGTTAGTCATAGCGCGCCTCCTTATAAGTTCCGTTCGCTAATTTGCTTTGAACATCATTTAGCAAGCCATCAGCCCATGTGAGCCATTGAGCCATTCGATCAATTTCGGTATCAAGATCACTGCGACCCAATGTTTTAGCCGCCATAAGGCTGTTGTAGTAATTGGTATGTAGCTCAACACGATCCGTTAAGTCTTTAATGCTTTGAAAAGATTGGCGCTTACCGTTGAACTCAAAAGCTAATGGAGTTGTTTTTAGCTTGGCAATGACAGACTGTCTCATCGCTTCGGGTGCTAAATCGCATACTTGAATTTCTGGG
>CAIYZI010000504.1 GCA_903930665.1 uncultured beta proteobacterium | reverse complement strand
CAGAAAATTCGTACTGCCAATCAAAAAATGGTGGAGCACTCTCAACACAGACTAGAAAATCTCATTCAACGCGTTAGTAGAAATAAAGAATTCACATTAAGTTTTAAGGCCGCTCAAATCATTCTGTATGTAGGCGTCTATATTGTCTTAAGTGCTCTTTGGCATTTCATCGGTGGATTTTTAGAAGACTCAAAAGCTCGCGATGCTCGCATGCGACCAGTTTCAGTCGTTACTGCCCCAGTAAAGCTTGGGGAAATAACGGTCATCCAAACTGCTCTGGGCACAGTAACCCCTCGTAACACCGTCACCGTTCATTCTCAAGTGAGCGGTATTTTGAGCAAAGTGTTTTTTAAAGAAGGTGATCTTGTTCAAGCTGGCCAATTATTAGCGCAGATTGATCCACGCCCATTTGAGGCTTCCCTCAAGCAAGCAGAGGGTACTCTTAGTAAAGATAAGGCATTACTAAGTAACGCCGAGTTGGACTTAAAACGTTATGACACCCTGCTTAAGCAAGATTCCATTTCACACCAAGTCTATGCAACACAAAAGGCCTTGGTACAGCAGTACAAAGGCAATGTACTCACCGATGAGGGCTTAGTTAGCGGGGCTAAATTACAGCTAGAATTCGCCCACATTACCTCGCCTATCAATGGTCGCATTGGTTTGCGTCTCGTTGATCCAGGAAACTTGGTTCAACCAAATGATACAAATGGTTTATTTGTCATTACGCAATTACAACCAACAACGGTACTATTTTCAGTGCCACAGGATGTGATTCCCTCATTTAAAAAATTCCTACAAGAGCCACCGCCTCCTGAAATAATATCTAAGTCTAACGATGAAGAATCTAAAGTAGATGGATCTGCTTTAGATGCCAAACCTACTGAATTCGCTAAGCATGGACGCTCCCGCAAGCAACATGACACTACAAGCACTGAGATCACCGCAAAAACTGCAATATCTAATAACAGCGCCCCAGAAAAAATGGTTATTCCAGTGGAGTCATGGAATAGTGACAACAAAAAGAAATTAGCTACAGGGTTTTTGGAAAGCATTGATAACCAAATTGATATCACCACTGGAACCGTGAAGTTACGAGGCATCTTTGCAAATGAGGAGATGACACTCTTCCCAAATCAATTTGTCAATATTCGAGTGGTCTTAGACATTCTTTCTAACGTAGTAGTCATTCCTGTGCCAGCAGTTCAACGCGGAACGCCAGGCACCTTTGTGTACCGACTAAATGTTAACAATACTGTCTCAGTTGTTCCAGTCAAACTTGGTCCAGTAGATGGTGATAACGTACAAGTAGTTGAAGGTCTAGCTGCTGGAAACATTGTAGTGGTCGATGGCACAGATAAATTACGGAACGGTGCAAAGGTCATTGTTGGGCAAGCTTCGGCGCCCGCAAATGCAAAAGGACGGTGGCGCGATGGCCAAAAGCAAAAACCATCTGACACTCAAGCTAAACCTTAGTTAGAAATGCCATCTCTATCTACAGATAAGCACTAAGGCACTCATGAATCCCTCCCGGATATTCATTCTTCGTCCTATTGCCACCTCGTTATTAATGGTGGCAATTTTATTGGCCGGTATTTTGGCTTATCGTAATTTACCAATTTCATCCTTGCCCCAGGTGGACTACCCTACTATCCAGGTGGTAACGCTTTATCCAGGGGGCAGTCCTGATGTGATGGCCTCATTGGTAACTGCCCCTCTTGAGCGGCAATTTGGGCAAATGCCCGGCTTAAACCAAATGTCATCCATTAGTTCTGGTGGCGCCTCAGTGATCGTCTTGCAATTTACGCTTGATCTCAATATGGATGTTGCCGAACAAGAAGTTCAGGCTGCTATTAATGCAGCAAACTCTCTTTTGCCGGGAGATCTTCCTTCGCCACCCATCTATAGCAAAGTAAATCCAGCTGATACCCCGATTCTCACTCTGGCCATTACCTCACCAACTCTGCCGCTGACACGTATTGAAGATTTAGTTGATACGCGTTTAGCACAAAAAATCTCTCAAATACCTGGGGTTGGTTTAGTAAGTTTATCGGGTGGGCAGAGGCCAGCCGTACGCATTATTGCGAACCCAAGATCATTAGCTAGTAAAGGCTTAAGTCTTGACGATATTAGGATAGCAATAGGCAACGCAAATATTAATTCTGCAAAAGGTAGTTTTGATGGTCCCTTCCAGGCATCGACGATTGATGCGAATGATCAAATTAAATCCACTGAAGGATATCGCGATCTCATCATTACCTATAGCAATGGCGCCCCTGTAAGACTTGCTGATGTTGCGGATGTAGTTAGTGCACCTGAAAATGTTCGCTTGGGTGCATGGGCCAATAAACAACCAGCCATCATTCTGAATATCCAACGTCAACCTGGCGCTAATGTCATTCAGGTGGTTGATCAAATTAAAAGAATTTTGCCGCAATTGTCAGCCAGCCTTCCCCAGTCGCTGGAAATGAAAATATTGACCGATCGAACCAGCACAATCCGCGCCTCGGTACATGACGTTCAGTTAGAGCTCCTACTATCCATTTTGTTAGTTGTGTTGGTAATCTACGTGTTCTTACGCAGTGTGCCAGCAACCATCATCCCGAGCGTCGCCGTACCTCTATCATTAGTAGGTACTTTTGGAATCATGAGCTTGGCAGGCTTCTCCCTAAATAATCTATCGCTAATGGCCTTAACGATTGCAACAGGGTTTGTGGTCGACGACGCTATCGTCATGAT
>CAIYZI010000503.1 GCA_903930665.1 uncultured beta proteobacterium | reverse complement strand
TCATCAAGAAAACCTTTATCAACCAGTCTTTTACGGATAAGGTCGTAATTGATGCCTGTGCCATCATCAGCAATCTCAATGACAACCATACCCTTTTCATGTTTGGCCCTTAAGACAAGAGTTGCCGCCTCATTTTTTCCTGCGGCAATACGAGCTTGGGGTATCTCAATACTATGATCAATACTATTTCTAATTAAATGGACTAAAGGATCGCGAATAGCATCAATTAAGCTTTTATCAAGCTCTGTATCCCCACCCTCTTGGATCAAATGAACGTTCTTGCCACACTCATGCGATACATCTCTGATCAACCTCGGAAATTTAGACCATAACTGCGCTATTGGCTGCATCCGAATTTTCATCATTCGCTCTTGCAACTCAAGCGTTAACAAATCTATATTCCTGACAGCGCTAGAGAAATTTAAATCCGAATATTGATTGGTAAATGGCAAAAGTCTATTTCTTGCCAGAACCATTTCGCCAACCAGGTTCATTAACTTATCTAATACCTCAAGATTTACCTTTACAGGAGCAGAGATTTCACCGGATCTGACGTGTTCTATATTTGATGAATTTTCTTTGATCTGTTGAGATGCATTGGGTAATTCTGGTGCCTGAGCTAAATGCCCCATTAACCCTTGAGGCATTTTGGCGGCGTCATTGTGCTCAGTGATTGATCCCACCTTCGGAAGCAAGGTCCCTGAATTGGAAACTGTTGATATAACAAGTTCACCACCACTTGCAAGAATTAACAAATCTTTGATGAGTTGCGCATCATCTCCTGGAGGTTCAAGCTTACTAGCCTCAATACCCTCTATCAGTTCACGTAAAACGTCCAACGCCTCTAATAATTTATTGGTTTTGATTTCATCAAGCGCTAGTTGGCCGTCTCTAATTTTCCCCAATAAGGATTCGCCGGCATGGGATATTTTTTCCAACCTTTTAAATGCAAAAAAGCCACTACTTCCTTTTAGCGTGTGAATGGCTCTAAAAATATTGGCTATGAGCTTTTCATTGGTAGCATCTCTTTCAAGGGCAACAAAGTCAATATCCAGACGATCCAATATCTCTCGAGCTTCGAGAATAAATTCAAGCAAAATGTCATCTGAACTATCCATGACTATAGATTTCCAAGCAATTTCAAAATCGTAGGTAATTTAACAAGCAAGCTGAGAGAAGGGATAAATCATCGGCAAAAAGAGTCTTACGCATAACCCTATGGATAATAGCCTTAAATTACCCCTAGAATAGGCTGCTGAGCTGCATAATGTGAATTATTTTCCTTAAATTCATGGACTTAGTGGGTAATCTCTAGATAAAGATCGAATGTCAGAACTGCTAACCCACCAAAACTTAAGCGCCCTTTTATCACCCTTTTACGAGAGACGCAGCCTTCAGGTGAATGACGGCCTAGTAGATGCGCTCGAATCTCTTTTTGCATACCTGGACTTTGATAGTTTTGATTTTCATCAGTTCATTGTCGAACTCATCAAAACCCCTTTTTGGCAAAGTAATGACTACCCAAATAATAAGGTCAAGGATCTTTGCCTTGAGCTCAGTAAATATATAGAAATAAGCTATCAAACATC
>CAIYZI010000502.1 GCA_903930665.1 uncultured beta proteobacterium | reverse complement strand
TGCTGCAAAGGTCGGCGGTATTTATGCAAACAATACTTATCCTGCTCAATTTATCTATCAAAACTTAATGATGCAAAGTAATGTCATCCACCAGGCCTTTACTAGCGGGACTAGAAAATTACTTTTTTTGGGTTCAAGCTGCATCTATCCCAAGTTAGCCCCGCAACCAATGCGTGAAGATGCCTTGCTCACTGGAAAGCTTGAGCCAACCAATGAGCCTTACGCCATTGCGAAGATTGCTGGCATTAAGATGTGTGAGAGTTACAACCGACAGTATGGTCAATCCCATGGCATTGACTACCGCTCAGTAATGCCAACCAATCTATATGGCCCCGGTGATAACTATCATCCAGAAAATAGCCATGTGATTCCGGCCTTAATACGACGCTTTCATGAGGCGAAAGTGAGCAATGCTCGAGAAGTGCTTATTTGGGGTACGGGAACGCCAAGACGAGAATTTCTATATGTAGACGATATGGCTGCTGCATCAATTTTTGTCATGGATCTGGATCCAGTCACTTACTCCCAACATACACTCCCAATGCAAGCTCACATCAATGTTGGTTTTGGTTCGGATGTGACGATCGCGGAATTAGCAAAAGCGGTTGGGGCGGCAGTAGGCTACCAAGGCAATATTAGCTTTGACCCCACTAAACCTGATGGAGCCCCGAGAAAATGGATGGATTCATCGCGCCTTAATCAGTTGGGGTGGCAAGCTCAGACGACTCTGGATGTTGGCCTAAGTCAGGCTTATCAAGATTTTTTATTAAACACTCAATAAACTACATTTTATGAAAATTTCGGCGCCAATAAACTTCTTGCCATCAAAAGCAAGTGCGCCCATCGTTATTCCTGTTTGGTTAATTTGGTTTCAGTGCGTAGCATTTGTTACTCTTTATTCTGTTTGGATTTTGCCGGAGGTTGTTGGCATAAGGAATACAGCTTTGGTGGCAGGAGCGGTAAGCAGCCTGTTTGTTATTTACCAATTTAAATACTTGCTGTTTACCAAAAGAGCATTACCTATTTGGCTTATTTTGTGCTTATTTGCTTGGGCAACCTTGCATCTATTTTTTATCGGGCAGGATTTTAATGCGCAATGGAATGAGTATGTACGTATTTGGCGGTATGCGGCTATTGGGTTTGTTTTTGCTTTAGGCCTTGGCCTTTCTCTGGCGCATAGCGAGAAAAAGAACTTTTGGTATGCAATCTATTGGGGTTTATGCATTCCAGCCTTCATTTACTTGGTGAAATATCTCCTCACACGTTATGGCTCAAATTTTGGCTTGATGGTGCCTTCTTCGTTGCAGATATACCAAAGCTCTGCCCCCTTTTATGTACCAAAGTCTGATTACATTCCATTTTGCCTTCCAGTTTTGGCTATCTCCTTGGGGGAAATCAAGCATATTTTTCAGTCCAAGGGAGTAAGTGGGTTGGTTAACTTCAAGAGGATATCGGTTTACTTGCTGGTGATTTTTGGAACCCTCTTTTTGTTTTATGCCCAAAGCATGAAAAATGGTTTTTTATATGCCTTGCTATGCGCCATAGTCTTTGCGGTACTCATTTTATTTGAGAACTCGTATAGAACTGTAAAACAAAGAATGATTTTTGCATTTTTAGGAATTGCAATTGCAACAACCGTAATGTATGTCCATGTACATCAAAATGCCACATGGAAGGCTTTGATTGCAGATGCAAAGATCGCAGTGCAGTTAGAGAAGTATGATCAATGGAAATACAATCGCGAGAAAGGGTTTCCGAAAAATGAATTTGGACAAGAAGTATCTGAGACGAGCTATCAACGTATTGCCTGGGGTATGGTTGGCACAAAATTAAGCGTTGAAAATCCGCTGGGATATGGCTTAATAGAAGATTCTTTTTCTAAATTAGCAAAGCAGCGGTGGCCTGAAACGATGGATCTTTCTCACAGTCACAGTGGTTGGCTTGATCTTGCTCTGGGTATTGGCATCCCCGGTCTTGCACTCATACTGGGCGCAATCTTGTTATTGATGAAACAAAGTGCCGTCGTGAAATATCCATGGGGAGACTTCGTTTTTTGGTCGCTTCTTTCGATATTATTTCTCTGGGTCACTACGGAATCGGCCCAAACAACAACTTTTGCTGCATTGATTTTTTGGATTGGGTTATGCGCTGGTTTAACCCAAGACCCTACCCATAAAATGCGCTCGAATGCAAATCATTGAGCG
>CAIYZI010000501.1 GCA_903930665.1 uncultured beta proteobacterium | reverse complement strand
CTGATCATTTGATTGTAATGATTTTAAAGGAGTTTTACCGCCATGAACAATACCTACCTAACCACCGAGGAGCTATCAGCTCGCATCAAATACGACCCACGCACGATTCGGGATCAACTCAAAGATTCTGTCTTATTAGAGGGTCGCCACTATTTCCGCCCATTTGGGGGTCGCAAGATTCTCTATATCTGGGAGAACGTGGAACAAGACATGTTTAAGGCCATGGCTGCAATCTCGGCAATTCCGATGACTCAAGGAGATGCCCTTTATGCCTAATATCCGCGTAAGAAAAGAAACGGGGCTGCTGTACTTTGACTTTCAATACCGCAAGGTACGGTGCCGCGAACAGTCTCTATTAGAGGACTCCAAGCCTAATCGCAAAAAAATGCAAAAGGTCTTAGATGAAATTGTAGGCAAGATTAAGAACCGCACTTTTTGCTATCGAGACTACTTTCCAGGTAGCAAACAGCTTCTCGCCATCGAATTGCTGGAAAACGGATCGCCACTAGAATCAATGCCAGCAAGGATTGACCCTTCTTTTAAGACTCAAGAAGCCCCCATTTCAGCCCTCCCTGCGCAAGTTCAGGCTAGCGGCCCTTTATTTGCCGACTTTGCCAACCAGTGGTACTCAGAGATGGAAGTAGGGTGGAAGCGTTCTCATAGAACGACTACCCGCGGGGTTCTAGATAACTCCCTGATTCCTCAATTTGGCCCTAGACCTGTAAACGAGATTAAAAAGGGCGACATTCTGGCTTTTCGATCCTCTTTAGCGAAGTTGCCTGGAATTAAGAATAAAGAGAGCCTTTCGGCTTCTCGTATTAACCACATCATGACCCCATTGCGGATGATATTGACAGAGGCTGCCGACCGCTATGAATTTGCCCCGGCCTTTATCAATATCAAACCCTTAAGAGTGGGCAAGACCGATGTGCAGCCATTCACGATGCAAGAAGTCCAAGACATTCTTCGCACGGTACGAGTTGATTTTCGCAATTACTACATTGTTCGCTTCTTTACGGGAACCCGTACCGGTGAGATCGATGGCCTCAAATGGCAGTACGTCGATTTTGAGCGCCGCACGATTTCCATAAAAGAGACGATTGTGAATGACTATGAGGAAACTCCCAAAACCGGAGAATCCGAGCGCGACATCCAAATGTCCCAGATGGTCTTTGATGCACTTTTGGCGCAATACAAAGTGACCGGGCAGGGCGTCTATGTTTTTGCCACTAGCGCTGGAACACCAATATCTCATCGCAATATTTCCAAGCGAGTTTGGTATCCGCTGCTGCGATTATTGGGCCTAAAAAAGAGGGTGCCATACCAAACTCGCCATACCTTTGCGACCCTCATGTTGGCCTCTGGCGAGGCGCCCGAATGGATCGCCCGTCAGATGGGGCACACCACCACCGAGATGCTCTTTCGGGTGTATTCCCGATTTATTCCAAACTTGACCCGCCAGGATGGAAGCGCCTTTGAACGACTCATGGCAGCGCAGATGCAAGACCAGCCACACCCCATAGTTGACCCTCAATTAGCCAATGAAGTAAGCGCCTACTCAGGTATAAACCCAAACAGCATTGGAGTGAATCATTTACCGAAAACTCAGAGTCGAGTAACTAAGGAAATTAAACAAGCGCCACAATTGCCCAAGCCTCAGGCAATAAACCCGCCTGAGCCACCTCCTTCTGCTCCTCCGAATTTGCCAAATCAGCTACCCAACACAAGGGTAAATCCAAGTGCCGATACTGCGCTCATCGCCAATCCTTGGTTAGAAATTGCCAAACATTCTGGTCTTTCTATGCCCCCTAAAGCCGACCCAACCCCACCCTCAGATCACCCAGTGGGAGACCTTTTATGAAACTGTCAAGCCTGCCCGAGCAACCCAAAAACCCCCATCGGCCAGATGATGTTTTGCCATCGCCGATACCAACCCCTCTACAAACCTTTTATGTTCAGGATCTTCAAAATCAGATTACGTTTACGGATGCCTCACTTTTGCCAAGGGTCATGCGTATCGTCAAAATCACCATCGCGCCCAATAGCGCCACTAATGAATATCGTCACCAAGCAGTGCTTTATGCCCAAGGAGCGCACATTGCAGTCGAGTGGTTTGCCCGGCAAAGATACGATCAGCTCACCCGCAATGGTTTAGTCACCATTGCTTATAAGGGAATTAAGCCCATCTCGATTGATGGCCACCTGCAAATCATTCGGCTGTGCCGCCTAGATCGCCCTGATATGAGCTACAACCTTTTTGAAACTGCCCCTCCTGATTGGTTTAGCAATAAAGACATTCTGACTAGAGCAATAGAGGCGTGGGAGCTGCTGGACGATAAAAACCAGCATTTACTCAACGCCATTTGCTTTGAAGGGGACTTTTTTAAGCGCTTTTGCACTGGGCCAAGCTCAGTAGGTCACCATCACAATTATCTCAATGGCAATTTGGAGCACACCTTAGAGGTGGCGGACTTCGTTGCCAGCAGCATTGATCGCTACAAAACCGCGAATTTACAGCTTGCCCTCATCTATGGATGGCTGCATGACATTGGCAAAGCAGATGAATATCAACCCTGCAAAACCGGGGACCGAGAATTCAAGTTAACGCCCTCTGCCTATTTACATGGCCATAAGCTCAACGGATTGCATCTGGTAATTAAGGCCCAAGCCAGACATGTGCCGCTCTATCCTGAAAAGACCTTTGATCATTTGCGGCACTTATTAGAGCCTCATCCAAATTCAACGACGCCAGATACGAGAAAGCCGCAGATGCTAGAGCACCTAATCGTTCAGCAAGCAGATACTGCCTCGGCAGCGGCCAATGTTTATGCGGGAGCTCATCGCCCTGGGTGCTCATTTGGGATTGCGCCTGAGTCCAGAAATGGAAAAGGGGTAAATTTCCGATACGAGGAATAAATGCTGAATGTCTATATTCGCCATTAATTCCTTATGTTAATATTTTGGTATAAAAAAGTTTCGATGACGAATATATGATGATACCAACACAAGATGTAATCTCCACTAAAGATGTGGCCACACAACTTGAAATATCAGAACAACGCGCTAGGGCACTATTGCGCTCCGGGGCCTTAGAAGGCCGTCAAGTCGGTAAGCAGTGGATTACAACCAATGAGGCTGTGAATGCCTATGCTAAGTTTGGCGGTGTCGCACCCCCAGAAGATCGCCCCAGAAAACCCGGAAAACTTCCAAAAGTTAAAGCGCTTTCGTTTTTTTCTGGTGCCATGGGTCTTGACCAAGGCCTTGAGAAATCCGGGATTCATATCTTACTGGCTTGCGAAATGGATAAGGCTTGCCGACGTACGATCACTGCAAATCGACCTGATATAGGCCTAATTGGCGATATCTGGAAATATGAAGCAAGGGCGATTAAGGAGATGGCAGGGCTTAGTGTTGATGATGAAATCGATGTGATTGTAGGTGGCCCACCATGCCAGTCATTTTCTACTGCCGGTGCACGGCGCGGACTAAAAGATGAGCGCGGAAATGCGCTGCTCAGATATGTTGAGTTGATTATTGAGCTCAAGCCTAAATACGCGGTAATTGAAAATGTTCGCGGACTCCTATCCGCACCAATGAATCACACTCCGCATGCTGACCGTATTGATGGATGGGAACCAGGACTGGAAGAAAGGCCCGGGGGAGCACTAATGCATGTACTGGGGATGCTACGATCTGCTGGCTACGGGGTTTCTTTTAATTTATACAATGCCGCAAATTTTGGAGTACCCCAATCGCGGGAGCGGGTGATTCTAGTATGCTCACGAAATGGGGAGAAGCTACCCCATCTGAATCCAACTCATACCCAAGATAGCTCCCATGGCTTACCTAAATGGCGCACTCTTCGTGATGCGCTTAACGGGCTAGATCCTAAGAGCGGTGACCATCAAGATTTCCCCGAAGATCGTCTACGTTTTTATCGGATGCTTGGTTCTGGGCAATACTGGAAACATCTCCCGATATCACTGCATCGTGAAGCATTAGGGGCATCTCTAGATTCTGGTGGTGGAAAAACAGGATTCTTACGAAGATTAGATTGGGATAAACCTTCCTGCACATTAGTTACATCTCCCTGTATGCCCGCAACAGATATTTGTCACCCCACAGAAGATAGGCCCCTATCAGTTCAAGAATACAAAAGGATTCAACAGTTTCCAGATGAATGGATCGTTTGTGGCTCAATAACCGATCAATACAAACAAATTGGAAATGCCGTCCCAGTAGGGCTTGGTGAGGCTGTTGGCAATGCGATTCTTGCTCATATGAAGGGAAAGAATAAAAAACCTCCTATTGGCTTTTCCTTTAGCCGATACAAGGCAACCGATGAGGTTTCTTGGGAGCAGAAAATTAAAGGGTCAATTGGGGCAAGTGGAAAATTAGCCAGTAGAGCTAAGCGCAAATACCAGCTTGATTTATTTTCTGAGAATTAAAAACTATCGAAATAGTGAGCTTGGGGTTAGGGCTATGTTTTTAGTTCTCGCAAATATTCCTTAACAAAATTCTTAAAAGCTTCTTCTGAAAGCTGTGCCCTCAGTGATTCATCAGGGAAAGCAGCCCAGTTAGAGCCGGCTCGCCTAGAAAATGTACGAAACCATTTCTCAATTATGGTTCTGTAGTATCCCCTTAGATTCGTACATTTAAGAAGTTGAGTTTTCTGTTGTTTATGGCAGTATTTACAACAGGAGAATCAATATGAAGAAGTCACGATT
>CAIYZI010000500.1 GCA_903930665.1 uncultured beta proteobacterium | reverse complement strand
TCAGAAACATTGCCGGCGGGTGATGTCAAATATCACCAGGGTTTCTCAAGCGACATCTCTACCCCAGGTGGCCCAGTTCACTTATCTTTGGCATTTAACCCATCCCATTTAGAAATCGTGAACCCTGTAGTAGAGGGTTCTGCGCGTGCTCGTATGGAGCGCCGTGGTGACTTGCTTGGCGAGCAAGTGTTGCCAGTATTGGTTCACGGTGATGCGGCGATTGCAGGACAGGGCGTAATGCAAGAAACCTTAGCAATGTCTGAGGTTCGCGGTTACTCCACTGGCGGCACGATTCATATTGTCATTAATAACCAAATTGGTTTCACTACATCCGATCCACGCGATTTACGCTCAAGCTTGTATTGCACAGACATCATGAAGGTGGTTGATGCTCCTGTATTGCACGTGAATGGTGATGATCCTGAAGCGGTAGTGTTGGCAACTAAATTGGCTGTTGAGTTCCGTACAAAGTTTCATAAAGACGTTGCGGTTGATATCGTCTGTTTCAGAAAATTGGGACACAACGAGCAAGACACGCCTGCAATGACTCAGCCTTTGATGTACAAAATCATTGCTGCGCATCCTGGCACACGCAAGGTTTACGCTGATAAGTTAGAAGCTCAAGGTGTATTGCCAGTGGGTACTGGTGATTTGATGGTTAAAGAATACCGCGCCGCGATGGATGCTGGTAAGCAAACATCAGATCCTGTATTGAGCAACTTCAAAGGTAAGTTCGCAGTAGATTGGTCACCTTTCTTGAATAAGAAGTGGACTGATGAATCCGATACAGCTATTCCATTAACAGAATGGAAGCGTTTAGCTGACAAGATTTCAACGATTCCTGAAGATTTCAAAGCCCATCCATTGGTTGAGAAGGTCTATCGTGACCGCGCAGCAATGGGACGTGGAGAAGTGAATGTCGACTGGGGTATGGGTGAGCACATGGCTTTCGCATCTCTAGTAGCAAGTGGCTATCCAGTACGTTTATCTGGTGAGGATAGTGGTCGCGGTACGTTTACCCATCGTCACGCGGTATTGCATAACCAAAATCGTGAGAAGTGGGATACCGGTACTTACGTAGCCCTCCAGCACGTTACTAAAGATCAAGCTCCATTCTTGGTAATTGACTCAATTCTTTCGGAAGAAGCGGTTTTAGGTTTTGAGTACGGTTATGCTGCTGCAGAGCCAAATACTTTAACGATTTGGGAAGCGCAGTTCGGCGACTTTGCAAATGGTGCGCAGGTGGTGATTGATCAGTTCATCGCCTCTGGTGAAGTGAAGTGGGGCCGTGCTAACGGTCTCGTTATGATGTTGCCTCATGGATATGAGGGTCAAGGGCCCGAACATTCATCAGCACGTTTAGAGCGCTTCATGCAGCTTTGCGCTGATACCAATATGCAGGTAATTCAGCCAACAACAGCCTCACAAATCTTCCACGTTTTACGCCGCCAGATGATTCGTCAGTTCCGCAAGCCGCTGATCTTGATGACTCCTAAATCATTGTTGCGTAATAAAGAAGCTGCATCACCATTGTCAGAATTTACTAAGGGTGGTTTCCAAACTATCTTGCCTGAACGTGATGAGTCCATTGATCCTAAGCAAGTTACCCGTTTGGTAATGTGCTCAGGCAAGGTGTACTACGATTTAGCTAAAGCACGTACCGAGAAGAAGGTAACTGATGCAGCGATTATTCGCTTGGAGCAGTTATACCCATTCCCACACAAAGCATTGGCTGCTGAGTTGAAGAAATATCCAAAACTGGAAGAGGTAGTGTGGTGTCAAGATGAGCCACAAAACCAAGGTGCTTGGTTCTTTGTTCAGCACAATATTTTGGAAAATATGGCTGATGGTACTAAGTTGGCATATGCCGGCCGTCCAGCATCCGCTTCTCCAGCTTGTGGTTACGCGCATTTGCATCAAGAACAACAGAAGTCTCTTCTGACTGCGGCGTTTGCCAAACTTAAAGGTTATGTGATTACGAAATAATCGTCGTCATAACTCAATATAAATATTAACTAGGATTAATCATGGCTATTTTTGAAGTTAAAGTTCCCCAACTCTCCGAGTCAGTAGCAGAAGCAACAATGTTGCAGTGGAAAAAGAAAGTCGGCGATGCCGTCGCTCAAGATGAAATCTTGATTGAAATTGAAACCGACAAAGTGGTGTTGGAAGTTCCAGCCCCATCCGCTGGTGTTTTGACAGAAATCGTTGTAGCTGACGGTGGTACGGTTGTTGCTGAGCAATTGATCGCGAAGATCGATAGCACAGCGGTTGCCGCTGCTGCACCTGCAGCGGTCGCCGCTCCAGCGCCTGCAGCTGCACCTGTTGCCGCTCCAGCCGCTGCCGCTCCTGCTGCAAAATCTGGCGCCGCTGCTGCACCCTCCGCCGCTAAGTTGATGGCAGAAAATAATTTAAGCGCTGGTCAAGTTGCTGGCTCCGGTCGTGATGGTCGTATCACCAAGGGTGACGTTATCGGTGCAGTTGCTGGTGGTTCAAAAACTGTTTCAGCTCCAACAGCTCCAATCCCAACTGGTAACCGTCCAGAAGAACGCGTTCCAATGAGCCGTTTACGTGCTCGTATTGCTGAGCGTTTGCTTGAGTCACAAGCAAACAACGCTATTTTGACAACATTCAATGAAGTCAACATGGGCCCAGTGATTGCTTTGCGTAACAAGTACAAAGATCAGTTTGAGAAAGTCCATGGCGTGAAATTGGGTTTCATGTCTTTCTTTGTTAAAGCTGCTACCCATGCTTTGAAAAAGTTCCCATTGTTAAATGCCTCCGTTGATGGCAATGACATCATCTATCACGGTTACTTTGATATCGGTATTGCG
>CAIYZI010000499.1 GCA_903930665.1 uncultured beta proteobacterium | reverse complement strand
GGATACGCAGCTTCATGCTCACTTTGCAGCTTCCGAAAACATCAAGAAGCTGGCTGAGCATTACAAGAATGATCCTCGGGTCAATATCACAGTGGTCAACAATAGCGGAGACCCTCCTGATTTGGATAAGGGCTCACTGGCTGACGTTCCCAACTACAGCGATGCAAAAACAGTAAAAGAGAGATTGGTTACTTACGCTAAGAAGTTGGTAGCGAATAAGGAGCTAGTCGGTCATGACCGAAAGCCCCTTGCAAACGCTGAGGAAAAACTTAAGCTTCTATTGGGATAAGACCCATTGCAATAGTGATGGCTACGACATCGTAGTCATTTACTTTTTGTCCCATGAAGTCATGTTGGGCAACGTAACGGGTTTTGACTAACTCACCTGCTGAGTTGTAAGTCTTAAGAATGTCGGTCACAGTGCAAAGCCTTGGAGCCTTGCCACGAGTTTTAAATTGAGTTCCGATTGAGTATTCCATTTTAATTCTCCCTGTATTGTGCGATTGCTACTGCCATTGCTGCTTCGGCTGCTTCAAGACTGCCACCAACAACCAAGACATTACGAGCTGCAGCGTCAATGCGACATAAATTCATAATGTTGAACTGAATGCAGTTGCCAATACGATTGAAGATTTCGTTGATTTGACGATCAATAACTCTATTTGCGTTTCTCATTTTTGTTTCCTTTCGTGGGTAACTAAAGACTACAACTCAATAATATACTAATTAAGCATGGTGTCAAGCGATATTTGCATAAACACCACAATTATTTTTATTTGTTTGCAAGGCAATCGGGGCAGTCGCATTCAATGACCTCAAGCTTTACGGCTTTGCGTAGGTCTGCCATGCTGTCAAAACCTTTGACGTGAACTAGATCATCGGAAAACCGAAAGCCATAAGGCAGATTCAGGATGTAGCTTGGGTAGTCTGAATATTCCCCATCGACATCCACGTCTCGGGCAACGTTTAATTTGTATTTAGCCATTTTTAAGCTCCTTGAAAAAGTATTCCGTAGTTACGATCCAAACCCTGCATGATTCGCTCAGCACGTTCTGCTCCGAAGACATACTGGAGGAACGGGACTGGCTCACCTTGAATAGGAACTCGATTACCGAAACCTCGAACAACCAACAAAGCATTCATTTCAATCTCCTTTCGTGGAAGAACAAACTACAGTCTTAGTATCATACTAATTAAGCATACTGTCAAGCGGTTTAAGAAATATTTTTAGGGTGTTGCATTTATCATACACCTCAAAAAAAGATTAAAAAACTGTTGACATCATGCCAAATAGGTATAGAATAACTTATGTAGTCTTCATTAATCACGAAAGGAAATGAAAATGGCACGTCAAATGAGTATTCCAGCCCAAGCAGCAGCAATGATCCGTCAATACATGAGGGCAAACGGAATCGCTGGCAGCGTTCGCAGTGAAAGCTACAGCATGGGTAGTAGCGTCAATGTAAGTGTTGTCGATATGCAGCCAGCAACAGTTGCAGAATTGGAAGCGTATGCAAATCAATTCCAATACGGTAATTTCAACGGAATGGAAGATATTTACGAATATAGCAACAGTCGTGACGATTTACCCCAAGTAAAATTTGTTTTTGTTAGAAACGAAATCAGCCCTGAATTACGTCAAGAAATTTGGGACTACGCAAGGGGCTATTACGCTGGCATGGAAAATGCCCCAGTAAATGCTGACGAAGCTAGTCGTTTTTACAACGCAAGCTTTAATCAATACGGAAACGTAATAATTTATCGTTTGTTTGCTGGTGGTTATATGCAAAACCAATTTTGGGACGCTTTAAACGGTGTTGTAGAAGCGGAGGCTGCGTGATAACTAAAAAGCGTAGTCGTGGGGGGATGGGATACGTCCCCTTGGCTGAGGAAATTATTCAAGCACGAGGGCATTTATCCCAATCCAAAGCAGCCAGTTTGATCTATACTACTCAAGCAAGGTGGAGTAATTACGAAACTGGCAAAAGTCGAATGCACCCGGCTTATTGGGAGCTATTCCTTAAAAAGAAAGGAGAGCAAGATGCCTAGCTTTGAAGAAGCAAAAAAGAAGTTTTTGGCTAAGATTGGTAACAAAACTTGGGCTCAGCTCGAAGACGAGCGAGAGGCTGAGAACGCTGCCAAGGCTAAAAAGCTTATGACTCCTGAGTATGTATCTCAGTGGGGAAAAGCCAAAGAAGATGCCAAAGGCAACTAAGAAGGTAAACGGGATAGTCGGTAAAGCATTACGACCTAATGCAAGCATTGCTGCCGACTATGCCAAGCCAACAGTCGATTTGATCGGCTTGATGTCTCGTGACGTTGAGAGACAACTCAAAAAACTATTTAAAGAAAACAATTTCGGGTTTGCTGAGGATGCTTCAATCTCCAGTCAAGCCCGAATTCTATTAAACTGGCTGTTGCTAAAGTGGTCAAAACGCTTCAATGAGGTCGCTAAGCGATCAACGGAGCGCATGATAGAGCGCACTATCCGCAACTCAGCCGTAACGCTGGGGCTGTCATTAAAGGACGCTGCGGAGGATTTTAAGATCGATACTTCTTTTAGGAATGCTCAGATCAACGATGTAATCAAGGCAAGCACCCAAGAGGCTGCAAATTTAATCAAAGTAATTCCGCAAAAATACCT
>CAIYZI010000498.1 GCA_903930665.1 uncultured beta proteobacterium | reverse complement strand
GCAATGGGGACTACTGGAACGATTACTGGTGTTTCGACTTACCTGAAGTCTATGAATCCTAATATTCATATTATTGGGGCACAGCCTGAGGAAGGTTCGCAAATTCCCGGTATCCGTAAATGGGCGCCAGAATATTTACCCAAGATTTTTCAGGGTGATCGGGTTGATCGTATTGAATTCGTTTCTCAAGAAGATGCTGAGGATATGGCTCGTCGCTTGGCGGCTGAAGAAGGAATCTTTTGTGGGATTTCCGCGGGAGGTGCCTTGGTAGTGGCCTTGCGTATTGCCCGTCAGGTCGAGAATGCAACCATCGTCTTTATCGTTTGCGATCGTGGAGATCGCTATCTATCTACAGGCGTTTTCCCAGCTTAAGGGCTAATCGACTTTACTGGGATTTTTTCTTAGCGCCCTTTTTCTTTAGGCTTGCTTTGCTGCTGACAGGTTCTGATTTCTTTAAATCTTTTACTGATTTGGGTTGCGGAACATCACTCTGATTTTTGTAACCTAAAGCTTCGGCAAACTCTGCAACACTTTGCGCATAAAAGTAACTGCGGTTGTATTGCACAATAGTCAGGAAGTTATTGAGGCCCACAACATACTGCACCTGGTCGTTGCCATACTTATCTGGGTAAGGTAGGTCAACAATGAGTGCTTTACTTTGAGGCTCAACACCACCTGCTTGAAGATCTCCTTGCTCGGGCTTCAAGATTCCCTTGGTAATTAATTCCTGAACGGTGTATTTGAGCTGGGGCTCTCCATCAGCCAAAGCTTTGGCTTTATTGTCAGAAGCTGGCTGTATCGGGAAATACACGGGCATACCTGGCTGCCAACCATGCTGCTTCATAAAATTTGCTACGCTGGCAATGGCATCCCTAGGGCTTTGTCTGAGGTCAACGTGTCCATCGCCGTCTCCATCTACAGCATAGCTACGGATGCTACTAGGCATAAATTGAGGGAGTCCAATTGCTCCTGCATAAGAGCTATTTTGGTTAAGGCAGCTATTGAGGCGCGAGTTATTAATGCCTTGAGAGCTATTTTGAGCAGGAAGCTTGCCGCCAGCTTCGGTCCAGCACATTAAGATAAGTTCCTTGAGTTCATCCTTAAATAGTTGCTCGCGACTGACCTTGTTGGGAGTATCAGGATAGCTAAAGGCCAAGGTAGATAAAACATCCTTAACCCTGAAGTTGCCAGTTTGACGGCCATAAATGGTTTCAATACCAATAATAGCGGCAATGATTTCTGCGGGTACGCCCGTTTGTTGTTCTACCTGGCTTAAATAAGCCTGGTTTTCCCCAAAAAAGGCCTTCCCGGCCTTCAGGCGGATTGGTTCAACAAAGCGCTTTCGATAGACGAGCCAATTTTTCTTAAAGGTAACAGATGGGGGTAATACCAATTTCCGAATAGAGGGAATGGTCTTAGTATCCAAAAAGCTGGATTCAAGCGTTGCTAGGGGTATTTCTTGATTCCGAGAGACTTGAACCAATAAGGCATCTAGGTCTTGGCTAAAGCGAGCTGCACTGACTGCATCTTCTGCTGGGATTGGACTCGGTTGCTTGTTGGTACCTTCTTGGACGGGCATTCGTTCGCTTTGTGTAGCAGATACACCCGGCACGGTAGCCGGTTCAGATAAAATCCGGTTCAAATGAATGTTGAAAT
>CAIYZI010000497.1 GCA_903930665.1 uncultured beta proteobacterium | reverse complement strand
CAACAATAGGGAGGTAGGCATCAATAAAGGCATCCCCTACTGCGCGAGTCATTGCAAAACTTTTTTCAAATCCAAATTTATTGAAATCATCAAAAAATACGCCACCAATACCCCGAGGCTCTTCACGATGCTTCAGATAAAAATAATCATCGCACCATTTTTTAAAGTGAGGATAGAGATCGTCGCCAAAGGGGTCTAGAGCATCTTTCGCTGTTTGATGAAAATGTTTGCAATCTTCATCGACGCCGTAATAGGGGGTTAAGTCAAAGCCTCCACCAAACCACCATACTGGCTCCTTATCAGGCGCTTGCGCAATAAAACAGCGCACATTCATATGGGTGGTTGGAATCTTGGGGCTATGGGGGTGAAAAACTAAAGAGACTCCCATCGCTTCAAAGCTACGACCTGCAACTTCTGGACGATGGTGTGAAGCAGATGGCGGCATCTGATCACCACGTACATGAGAAAAGCCCACCCCACCTTTTTCCAGAATATTGCCGTGATCTAAGATGCAGGTGCGACCATAGCCCTTCAGTTTGCTGTCTTCTGGTTTATGCCATTCATCCGCCACAAAAGCTTTCCCGTCGAGGGCGCTCATGGCGAGGGTAATACGATCTTGTAGCCCTAAAAAATAATCTTTTAGGGCTTGTATATCGATCTGAGTGTGTTCGTTAGATGACAAGAATGAAGGGCTCAGTTATTTAGCGGCGCGATAGCCAATATCTTTGCGATATTGCATGCCATCAAAATGAATTTGTTCAACCACTTCATACGCTTTTTGTTGAGCACCTCGTACTGTGTCAGATAGACCAACTACACACAACACGCGTCCACCTGAAGTGACTACTTTGCCATCCTGTAATTTAGTGCCTGCATGGAAGGTGATTTGATCTTCAGTATCTGCTGGAATGCCTGTGATGACATCACCATTGCGTGGTGTATCTGGATAGTTATGGGCAGCAAGTACCACGCCTAAAGCGGTACGGCGATCCCAATCCAATTCCACTTCATTTAATTTTCCGTCGATGGCATGATCAAGTACGTCAACGAAGTCACTACGCAAGCGCGCCATGATTGGTTGGGTTTCTGGGTCGCCCATACGGCAATTAAATTCCAGGGTTTTAATCTTTCCGTCTGGGGAAATCATCAGGCCTGCATACAGAAACCCTGTATATGGCAAGCCATCTGCCTCCATCCCTTTAACCGTTGGAATAATCACTTCACGCAATGCGCGTGCATGAATGTCTGGGGTCACTACAGGGGCAGGGGAGTAAGCACCCATGCCGCCAGTATTTGGTCCTTGATCAGCGTCGAGCAAGCGTTTGTGATCTTGGCTAGTGGCTAGTGCTAAAACATTTTTTCCGTCAACCAAAACAATAAAGCTTGCTTCTTCACCCGTGAGAAATTCTTCGATAACAACGCGTGCACCTGCATTACCCAATTTATTATCAGCCAGCATCATATCTACAGCAGCATGTGCCTCAGCAAGATCCATGGCAACCACTACACCTTTACCGGCAGCCAGGCCATCCGCCTTGATCACAATAGGCGCACCCTTCGCATCAATATAGGCATGAGCCTCTAAAGGGTGTGAGAAGGTTTGGTAGTCAGCAGTTGGAATGCCGTGACGTTTCATAAAGGCTTTTGAAAAATCCTTAGAGGATTCAAGTTGAGCAGCCAACTGTGTAGGTCCAAAAATACGCAGGCCATTTGCACGAAATACATCCACAATCCCAGCGGCTAAAGGAGCTTCAGGGCCCACAACAGTTAAGTGAATTTTTTCACGCTTAGCAAAGTCCGCAAGCTCCTGTAAATCCGAGATCGGTAGATTTTTAATACCTGCTGTGGTTTGCTTTGCGGTAGCGGTGCCGCCATTGCCTGGGGCAACATAGACGGTTTGCACTTGTGGAGATTGAGCTAATTTCCAGGCCAGAGCATGTTCACGACCACCGGATCCGATTAAAAGAATTTTCATAGCGAGCTGTTGTTTGGATTAATAAATGATTGAATAGGTCTGAAAAAAGGAAGCTTATAAAGCTGCATTAGTGAACACTTCTTGTACATCATCAAGGTTTTCAAGTGCATCTAATAACTTTTGCATGCTTTCAGCTTGATCACCTTCGAGGGCGATTTCAGTTTCAGGCCTCATAGTAACCGTCGCCAATTCGGCTTTAAGACCTGCTTTGGTAATGGCATCTTGTACTTTTGTGAAATCCGGCACAGGGATCAATACTTCAAATGAGCCGTCGTCATGAGCAATAACATCTTCGGCTCCAGCATCTAATGCCACTTCCATCAGCTGATCTTCACTAGCACCTGGTGCAAAAAGCATCTGACCGCAATGTTTAAACAAAAAAGCAACCGAACCTTCAGCTCCCATATTGCCACCATTTTTAGTAAAAGCGTGGCGAACCTCGGCAACGGTGCGGGTACGGTTATCCGTTAAGCAGTCGACGATGACCGCGGCGCCATTAATGCCATAGCCTTCATAACGAATCTCCTCGTAGTTCACGCCTTCTAATGAGCCGGTACCACGCTGAATCGCTCTTTGTACGTTGTCATTTGGCATGTTGGCATCTTTAGCTTTATCAATAGCTAAGCGCAAACGTGGGTTGGTAGCGATATCTCCGCCACCCATCTTGGCGGCAACAGTGATTTCTTTAATAAGTTTGGTCCAAATCTTCCCGCGTTTTTCGTCTTGACGACCTTTGCGGTGTTGAATATTGGCCCATTTTGAATGGCCGGCCATACTGGTAAGTCCTTTTGAATAATTTGGCTTGAAGTTGTAATTTTAAGGGGTTCTAGAGTAAAGAATGGCAGTAACCCAGCTTTTTTTGTTACACTCTCACCTCTTGGTTGTTCAAAGAGCAGTTTTTCCACTGCAAACACCTGCCCCGGTGATGGAATTGGTAGACGTGCCGGACTCAAAATCCGGTGCCGCAAGGCGTGGCGGTTCGAGTCCGCCCCGGGGCACCAGCTTCTTCATGATTCTGGCTATTTAAAACCTTGAATTTTTCTGTGGTCCCTCTGTAGTGCCTAATCCTATATCTCGTAAGTTTCCGCTTTGCTGGACATTGCCTGTTCAACAATTTTGCGAGTGAGCGTTGGCGAGAAGAGTTCAATAAAGGTGTAAACAAAGGATCTGAGATAGGCCCCTTGTTTGACTCCCAGGTGGGTGACGTTATTTCCAAAGAGATGTCCAACAGGAATGACTTTGAGATTACGGTCCCTATCAGCATCGTAGGCAACCCCAGCCACTATTCCTATACCCATACCGGTTTCCACATAAGTTTTAATGACATCAGCATCAATCGCCTCCAGAATAATGTCGGGGTTTAGGTTGCGCTGAGAAAAGGCTGCATCAATTTTGCTGCGGCCAGCAAATGCTTTGTCGTAGGTGATGATGGGGTATTTGGCGATCTCTTCTAAGGAGATGGTGGCTTGATTTAATAGTGGGTGGCTTAGTGGAACCATGATGACGTGTTGCCACTGATAGCCCGGTAATGCCAGAACACCTGCTGTATTGGCAATCCCCTCGGTAGCAATAGCGATATCAGCGCGATCATGAATCAGCAATTCAGCGATTTGACCAGGGCTACCTTGTTGAATGCTGACGCGGACCTTGGGAAAGCGTTTGGTAAATTCAGTAAGAACCTTTGGTAGCGCATAACGCGCTTGCGTGTGGGTAGTGGCAATCACAAAGTTGCCTTGATCTTGACTGGCGAAGTCTTTGCCTACTCGCTTGAGCGTTTCGACTTCGTCCAGAATTCTTTCAATGGAAGTCAAAATCCGTTTACCTGGCTCCGTGAGTGAGCGGATGCGTTTGCCATGGCGTCGGAAGATCTCCACACCCAATTCGTCTTCAAGCTCAATAATGGCTTTAGATACGCCCGGTTGCGACGTAAAAAGAGCTTTAGCTGCTGTGGTGAGGTTAAAGTTTTGCCTTACAGCTTCACGAACAAAGCGAAATTGATGTAGATTCATAGAGATCCCAGTCTATATATCAACAAAGATATAGGAATCTAATTCTATATGAATATAGGGTATTAAGCCTTAGAAACCCAGCGCAATCCCATAAGCGCTAAAAGGAAATAAAGGAAGGCTGGTGTCATAGCCGTTAATACTGGAGGCCAAGAGCCTAGCAAGCCTACATTAGAGAATAGGGAATTGAAGAGTTGGAAACTCATGCCAAGCATGATTCCACCAAAAACTTTAATACCTACGCCGCCTGCACGCACCTTGAGGTAGGCAAATGGCAGGGCTAGGCTCAGCATTACGAAAATGGTGAAAGGGTAAATCACTTTTTTCCAAAATGCGATGGCATGACGGTGTGTATCCTGCCTGTTTTCTTGCAAATGATCAATGAATCTACTCAGACTAATGATGGACATCTTTTCTGGGCTGATCAAAAGAACACTGAGGATTTGAGGGGTGACCTCAGACTCCAGTGTAAGAATGGGATGAGTTAAGGTTTGCGCGGTATAGACAGGCGCTAGAGGGTCCGTCTGTTTGGTTTCTTTAAAGCGTGTCTCAGTTACATCATCCAAAATCCATGTGCCTGAATGGTCAAAACGTCCTGATTCTGCGGTACGTATGGAGAGCAGTCGGTAAGCATCATCAAATTCATACATGCGGACATTAAGAATTTCATTATCTTTTTCAATTTTTCCTACGTTGACGTAGCGCACACCAGGTCGGATAGGTCCGCTACCATCTTCATCACGAAGGCGATCTTTAACCCAAACACCTGTTCTAAATTGAGACTCATAAGCCGATCCCAGGGCTTTCATGCGAATTGCATCTGACAGTCTTTCGGCATAAGGGCCAGCCCATTCACTCATTACTAGAGTAAGGACAATTAAAGGTATTGAGATTTTGGCTAGGGTGATCAGGCCACGCTTGATATCCAAACCGGCAATGCGAAGGATCGTAAATTCTGATTGGCTGGCTAGCATGGCAAAAACATAAATACTGCCAATCAAACCAGCAATCGGAATAATCTCTGAAATCCGGCTAGGAGCCTTAAGGAGCACATGTAAAAGTGCTAAGGGTAGGGTGTACTGTCCTTTGACGGAGCCTAATTCGCTAAGGATGTCGAAGAACAGAAAGAGCGCAACTAAGGCGAACAAAATAAAACCGAAGGCAGCATAGATCTGCCTGGCTAAATAGCGTTCATAAATGTAGGGAAAGAGAAGCTTCATTTGCTAGCTATCCGAGCTGGCAATTGACGTCGCCACCATTTTAATGAAGGGTTGATACGGTTGCGAATCAAGACGGTTGCAGCCAAAAGCGCAATGACATGGATAGGCCAAATACCCATATAGACATTTACCTTACCTTGAGACACAAAATTTTGGGTCAGGTTTAATAAATTGCTGTAAATCAAGTAAATCAAAATTGCATAAAACATGGCTGTGTAATTACCCAGTCTAGGGTTCACATATGCTAAAGGGATGGCAATTAAAACCAAGCCCAAGGCCATTAGCGGCAAGCCAATGCGCCACAGTAATTCAGCGCGGTTGGCATTAATTTGTGCGGGTTCTGCAGTGCTCAATAATTCAGTGACACTTTTTTCTCGGTCGCGAGGTGGTGGTGCTAGCGCCTCTTTGCTACGAATCTTTGTCGTATATTCATTAAATTCAAGAATGCGGAAATCTGGTTGAGTAGGTAGGCCTTCATAACGACGACCGTTGTTTAAAACAATGGATTTTTCTCCATCTTCAGAGTTTTGAATAAAGCCTGTAGAAGCCACGGCAATACTTAGTCGCCCATTTTTGGAGTCCGCTGCAAAAATATTCTTTACTTCACTTTTGTCGGGGTCTAATTCCTCAATAAAGAACACGCGATCAGCTTTGGCAGATTCTTTAAATTGGCCTGCGGCTACCATGGAAACGTCATCACGTTGCTGGAAGCGTTGACTAATAAGAGTGGATTCACGGTTAGACCAAGGCCAAACAAAGAGTGCAAGTAGGGCGATGATGATAATTAGTGGGGTAGCAAATTGCAGAATAGGGCGAATCAGATTAGTCACGCTCAGACCACTTGCAAACCAGACGATCATTTCCGAGTCTTTGTACCAGCGTACCAACACAATCAGGACTGCGACAAAAAGAGATACGGTCAATAAAACCGCCATATAGCCTAAGGTTGCCAAGGCAATCAAAACAAAGGCATCTTTGGGATTTACCGTGCCGTTTGCTGCAAAACCCAGAATTCGGATCACCAGGGTGGTAATCATGATGGTTACTAAGACCAAAAACACCCCGCCAGTCGTAAAACTGAGTTCTTTGCGAAGGGCTTGTTTAAAAATCATGGCTTACAGGTGGTTGGGTCGGAGTAATTGCTTAAGGTTTTAGTGTGAAATGGGTTTTATCTTCTAATGAGAGGTAAGTATCCTCATGTCGGAGGATAATGGATAAAAATCAATTTACCCCCTTGAAATGACCTAAAAATAGCTAATAAATTATGACAATTCAATTTAGTGCCAAGATTTTCTCTCAAGCTGATCTCCATAGCCCAAAACACCTTAAAACCAGCCTTACAACATTGCTTTCTCAGGCTACTGATTGTCTGGTTTTAGCCTATTCCAAAGCGGATCTAGATGGTCTTGCGAATTTAAAGGCAAAAAGTGGGCTTTTAGTGGAGCTAGATCGTTTATTGGGTGGTTCAGTGAGTCATGCCAACCTTGTAGGGGATTTGGATGTCAATCCGGCTGATGTCTGCATCTTGAGGGCTGAAAAGTCCTGGGGCGCCAATGGGGTTAAAGCAAAGCGCGTTCTGTTGGTGTGTTTGGGTGATTTGGAGTCTGAAAAGACCAGAAGCTTGAATGCTTATTCCAAAATTGCACGTGCAGCATTAAAAAGCCTCAGCGGTGGATCTATTGTTAATGCGCTTTGGTTTGTT
>CAIYZI010000496.1 GCA_903930665.1 uncultured beta proteobacterium | reverse complement strand
TGGCACCTATCAATCTTGGTACTCCAGATCTGAAGTTGAATATGGAGTGACAGACAACTTTCAACTCGCGGGATATTTAAATGCCTATTCCGTAACAGCCAAAAATAACTATCTGAACCCAGAGGTATGTGACACCACCCCCTGTACAGCAGGTGCAGGCGTACCCCAAAATGTAACTGCCTCAGGTGCATCAAGCTATAGCAAAACAGGGTTAGATGGCGGCTCTCTTGAAGCAATTTACCGAATTACCGACCCCATCACCTCACCAGTGGGGATTGGAGTCTACTTTGAGCCTACGCTCGGACGCAATGCAAACTCTCTTGAATATCGACTACTAGTGCAATCTAACTTTATCGATGACAGACTGATCTTGGCAGCAAACGTAGTGGGTGAACAAGAACAACTGAAATCCAATGGTTTTTTAATTCAAGAATCGCAGATAGATTTATTAGTTGGTGCTAGCTATCGCTTTATACCCAAGCTATCTGCAGGCATTGAAGCGCGTTTTCACAATGACTTTTATGGCTATATGTGGCAAAGCCCTACTCAGAATGCCATCTTTGTTGGTCCAAATATTCACTACGCCGAAAAAGATTGGTGGGTTACAGCAGCATGGCGCAATCAACTGAGCGGCGGAACCTGTCACGGCACTGGCACAGGCGACTGCTGGGGAAATAAAGTTTGGGATGGACACACTAATAATGAATTCATCCTAAAAGTGGGTTTCCCGCTGAATTAAGCAACTCAATTAGACGGCTCAGAAATAGATATAACCATGATCAAGCGTTTTATTTAGGGAGGAAGCATGCAAACTCAAAACCTATTAATTGGAGCTTTAACTTACTTACTAAAGTTTCAAGCCACCCAATGCCCCGCTGCAAAGGAAAGGGCATTAATGATGTTTGATGCCCTGGCCGAACTCAAAGACTCAACTTTAGAACTTCAAATGCTTTGTAATGAAGCAAATGCATTGCTGATTGCATAAAGAGGAAACTATCGCACCATGAATTGGAAACCAAATCCCCTCCTTGCCTTAGCGGGAGTCGCTCTTATTGGCGCGCCAATCTATGCACATGCAAAGATTTTTGTTTCAGCCGATCAAGCACAAAAACTCATCTTCCCCAATAAGCAATTTACTAAAACACCACTGTTAATAACTGAGGATGTGCAAGACAAAATGCAGTCTGCCTCAAGCGTAAGCCATCCATTTAAAGGCGATAGAGTATGGAAGGCGTCTGATGGCAGCTACTTTATCGTTGATGAAGTTGTGGGTAAGCATGAAATGATTACTTATGCAGTTGGCATCTCTCCTACAGGCGCAGTACAGGGCATTGAGATCATGGAGTATGTTGAATCTTACGGCTATGAAGTAGCCGATGAAAGCTGGCGTAAGCAGTTTGTTGGCAAGACTGCAGAAGACCCCATCAAACTTAAGAAAGATATTGAAAATATTTCTGGAGCCACACTGTCTAGTAAGCATCTTACTGATGGCGTAAAGAGAATTATGGTGATGTACGACCTAACCCTAAAGTCAAAAGCAAAATGATTCGCTGTAAGCCCTTGTTGGGTACTTATGTAGAAATTTCTACAAATGATATATCTCCAATAAATTCTAAAAATATCGCCAACTATGCAATAGATCGAGCCTTTGATGCGATTGAGTTAGTTCAGCAATTAATGGGATTTCATAATCCAGATAGCGAGCTTTCTAAAATTAATCAGCGATCCCATTTGGACATCCTAGAGGTTCATGAATGGACTTTTAAAGTACTTTCAGCCGCCAAAGAGATTCATACCTTATCCGCTGGATTATTTGATTGTGGTGTTGGAGCAAAACTAGTCGAGGCAGGACTTCTGCCTCAGCATGAAGGTGTTAATGTCACCCAATATG
>CAIYZI010000495.1 GCA_903930665.1 uncultured beta proteobacterium | reverse complement strand
CTGATTGTGATGTTGGCAGCAGCAACCTGCTTGGCTATCTTATTTGCCTTGGTTGCCGCTCATACTGGTTACGTATTCGGTTAATTTAGTTTTCAATGGCCGGCCATCGCCAACCTGCAGTATTTGCTGGGCATGGAAGTCCGATGTATGCCATCGAGCCCAATCGATACACGGATGCTTGGACTGCTTTAGGTAAATCCCTAAAACGTCCTGATGCTATTTTGGTTATCTCAGCGCATTGGGTAACTCGAGGTGTTTGGGTTACAGCAATGGCCAAACCTAAAACTATTCATGATTTTGGTGGGTTTCCCAAGGCTCTATTTGATGTTCAATACCCTGCACCAGGCAGCCCAGCCCTTGCTGACCGTGTTCAAGAATTGCTCAATGTTCCTGTTGTTCTTGAGGAAAATGAGTGGGGCATAGATCATGGTGCCTGGTCTGTTTTGAAATACCTCTATCCGAAGGCTGATATTCCTGTTGTGCAGTTAAGCTTAAATGGCGCCATGTCTGCGCGCGAGCATTATGAATTGGCCAAACAACTGCGTCCTTTACGCGATGAAAATATTCTGATCTTGGCTAGCGGAAATGTAGTGCATAACTTACGGACTATTGATTGGCACGATGATGCAAAGCCCTTTCCATGGGCTAAAGACTTCAATGAATTTTTTGTTTCAGAGATGCGTGTTAAACATCACAAGACCTTAATAGATTGGGAGCGTTATGGTGATGCGGCTCATCTTTCTATTCCTACGCCAGAGCATTATTGGCCAGCACTCTACATCCTTGCATTACAAGGCGATGATGAGCATGCTAAAGTTTTGGTGGATGGCATAGAGATGAGCTCTATCAGCATGTTAAGTTTTTCAGTTCAATAGAGTTTTCGAATGTGGCTCTGAGCCCTTGGTGCAGCGTTAGCCTATCTGATTGGTTCTTTGGCTTTGACTTTCTTGGGTACCCTTACTTATCTGACCCTTAAATAATCAGTGGCTTGATCACGGCATTGCTTGGATTAATCTGATCTATACAAGGCCTAGTAATCCAAGAATTGCGCCTAGACCAATTAAATACAGCGGGTGTATACGAGTAAAAAAGGTAATTGCCACGACTCCAATTGTCAGAAGGTATGCAGCGATACTGTGATCAAGGTGAAGTGCGATTTCCCAGGCTGAAGCTAAAACCAGGCCAACTGCTAAACCTGCGGCAGCATATTGAATCGTTTTCTGCTTGCGCAGATCTTGCATATTATTAATATGGCGCTGTACAAAATAGATGATCACTGATGACGGCCAAGAGATTGCTATGGTTGATATCAAAGCCCCCAATATTCCACCAACGTGCCAGCCGATAAGGGTGATGGTTAAGAAGTTTGGACCTGGCGCTGCATTAGCGATTGCAAAATAATCTGCGAAAGTTTGCGCCGTAATCCAATGGCCTTGGGTGACCGATAGTTCATAAAGCGCAGGCAGTAATGCATTGACTCCACCAAACGCTAAAAAGGAGAGGCCGGAAAACTTGATAAAAAGACTGATTAAGGTATCAACGAATGGACTAAACATGTGTAGCTTTTTTCCATGCGAGATGCAGGGCAATTGGTAAGGTGATGAGCACCACCCAACCTAATCCCAATTTAAAGTACAGCGCTGCGATCAGTATAAGAAGTGTGATGATGAGCATCGGTGGATAACTCAATTCAGTACGCATCATTTTGAAACCTGTACTGGCTACTAAACCAATTCCGACCGCTGATACCCCTCTGAGCATGCCTTGTACCATTGGCATATAGCTGTAATGGTCATATAAAAGCCCAAGAAGTATCACAATAGCAATGGGACCCAATATCAATCCCAGGATAGCCGCTAAAGCCCCACGAATTCCTGCATAACGGCTTCCTACGCAAACAGCTAAGTTGATAATATTGGGGCCTGGCACAAGCTGACAGACGCCTAACATGGCGCTAAATTCTTCTGAGCTCAGCCATTTTTCTTGCTCAACAAGAGTGCGTCTTGCCCACGGTAATACTCCACCAAAACCCGATAAACCGATTTTGCTAAAACCGATAAAGAGTTGGGTAGGTGTCAGTGTTTTCAATTGACTTATGGTTTGAATGGGTGCGGAAGGGGTTTGTTATCTAACCATGATTCTAGAGTTTCTACGATACCTTTAGAGAAGGTAGCAAAAATGGGTTCCGCAATAAAACCTAAATGGGGTGTCAATAATAAGTTGGGGGTATTTCGCAGTGCATCATTTTGAGGTAAAGGCTCAATATCAAATACATCTACTGCTGCCTGACCTGGTCTACCAAGCGCCAATCCCTTTTGGAGGTCTGCCATATTGATCAAGGCTGAGCGTGAGGTGTTGATCAAAATAGAGTCTGGTCTCATTAAGGCTAATTGATCTGCACTGATGAGGCCTTTAGTTCCAGGCCCAGCAACCAAATGCATGCTGACTACTTTAGAAGTTTTTAGGAGTTCCTCTAGGCTTACTGATTTTGTGTTTTCAGCTGCAGCACGCTCAGGCGTCATGCGTGGACTCCAGGTCACCACTTCCATGCCGAATGCAGCTCCTACCCGAGCAACACGACTGCCAATGGCGCCCATGCCCATAATTCCTAAACGCTCTCCAGACAGCATGGGGAGAACTGAGAGCTCATCACGCCATCCACCCTTCGAGATCAATGTATTTTGCTCAATCAAGCGCTTTGAGGCACCCAAGATAAGAGCCCAGGTAAGCTCCGCAGTGGTTTCTTTTGATGGTCCGCCTGGTGTGCAGGCCATGGGTATATTTCGAGAAACTAAAGAGGCTGCTTCAAGAGTTCCATTGCGCTCTCCAGTAAACATCAGGAACTTCAGCTTAGGTAAGCGCGCAATCATTGCTTCATTAAAAGGGGATCTATCTCGCACTATTGCAATAGCATCCGCATCTTTTACTGCTTCATACAAAGCTTCATCACGTAATGGCTCATGATGAATTGTGAGATTGGAATGTTGGTCTAGTTTGTCCCATTGAGAGAACCGACGCAGGGCACGCTCGTAATCACCGAGAATGACAATATTAGGTAGTTTGATCATAGTAAGTCGATGTTTTTTATGGGGTGCAAGGAAAAATCTAATCCACTTCTTTGAGGATATTTGAGGTGTCTCGGACTCTGTTTTGTGTTCTGTATTAATCTTATGGTGCTGAAGAATTCTACTATTGATGAGTAATTTATTTTTATGAGGGGGTACCCATGATTTTGGAGCACTGCGATATTGAGATTGACCCTGCCAAGAGTGCGGAGTTTGAGGAGGCAATTTTGCGAGGGGTAGAAACAGTTATTGCTAAATCCAAGGGATTCCGAGGATACAAGGTGAACCACAGTGTTGAAACTTCAGCCCGTTATTTATTGTTCATTTATTGGGATACTTTAGAAAACCATACTGTGGATTTTCGCGGTTCCGAGGCATTTGCCGACTGGAGAGCCATTGTTGGCCCATTCTTTACTAAGCCGCCGGTAGTAGAGCACTTTACTTTGGTAGGTAAGTCAGCCTAAATTGAGTTGATCCCAGCGTTGGTCGTGGCATTTATTCCATTCATCATTTAGGCAGAGCGCAATTTTTTTCTAATCGATTGCTCAACCGGAATGGAGTCAAGGCTGGGTTCAAGTGCTTCGCGTTCATCAAACACGAAGCAACTCCCTTTGTAGTGCGCAGAACCTACTTCTTCGAAGTATTTCAAAATCCCACCTTCTAATTGGTAGCTATGTTCCATGCCAATTTCTCGCATGTAAAGCCCGGATTTTTCACAGCGAATGCCGCCAGTGCAAAAACTCACCAAGGTCTTATCAGCTAATGCATCTTTATGTGAAGCAATGGCCTCTGGAAACTCTGTGAATTTTTCAATATTAAAATGCAGGGCATTTTCAAAAGTGCCGTAATCCACCTCAAAAGCATTTCTGGTATCGACCATCACCACGGGACGACCTAAATCATCGGTTCCACGATCAAGCCATTCTTGTAATTTTTTTGGGGCAATAAAATTCGCACGTCCTTCTTCAGGGCGAATCGTAGGATGATTCATTCTGATGATTTCATTTTTTAACTTGATCAGCATTTTTTTAAATGGCTGATCATCGGACCAACTTTCTTTGGCTTGAATGGTTTTAAAACGTGAGTCAGTCCGCAGCCAGTCTAGGAAGCCGCGTAAACCATCTTCATTGCCAGCCAGGAACATGTTAATGCCTTCACCAGTGAGCAAAATCGTGCCCTTTAAATGACGGGAATTGCACTCCTCGAGCATTTTGGCTCGTATCTCTGGCAGTTCATTCAAACTAACAAATAAATAAGCTGCAATATTCAAAACTGGCTTCATGGTGACTCTCTTGTGGCTATGGCCTCTATTATCAAACAACAGTCGTTTCAGGTGGTAATCTTAAGGAACCTATTAGAAGGAGACTATCAATGTTTTTATTATCCAAATTGGCCAAAAGAGCCTTATATATAAGTTTCATAGCCCTAGGATTGAGTCAGCTAGCCAGTGCCCAGACGGCAGGCGTTGGTACTTGGCCCACTCAAAAACCCATTCGTTTAATTGCTGTTTTCCCAGCTGGTGGGTCAGTGGATCAGGTGGCTCGCATTATTGCCCCAGCTTTGCAGGCAGAACTTAAGCAAAATGTCATTGTTGAGAATATTGGCGGTGCTTCAGGGGTCATTGGTACTTCTGCCTTAGCCAGGGCTGAACCAGATGGCTATACCTTTGCAGTGGTCTTTGATACACATGGCGTTAATCCTAGTCTGAAAGATAAGCTTCCTTATGACACTACTAAGGATATTGCGCCTATCACCTTAATTGGAACCTCTCCAATGGTTTTGGTTGCCAGTAAAGGCTCAGGGATTACCAGCTTTAAGCAATTGGTTGAGCTATCCAAGAAGAAAGAGAAATTTAACTATGGCTCAATCGGAATTGGTAGCTTAGGACATCTCGCTATGGCCCGCTTGGCACAGACCGCTGGGTTTGATTGGAATCACATCCCTTATCGTGGAGGTGGCCCTTTGATGCAAGATGCCCTAGGTAGCCAGGTTCAATTGGCAGTGGGTTCTTTGTTTTTAGTAAAGCCACATATTGATAGCGGTGGGGTCATTCCGTTGGTGGTTACCACCGCAAAACGCTCCCCTGAATTGCCAAATGTGCCTACGATTGCTGAAAGTGGTTTCCCGGGATTTAATGCCCCAGCATGGTGGGCGGTCATTGCCCCAGGAAAAACACCTCCAGCGATTATCAATGCCATGAATCAAGCGCTGGTTAAGGTTTTAAAGACACCTGCGATCTCCGAGAAATTTAAGATTCAAGGAATTGAAATTGTTGCCAGTAGCCCTGAAGCTACACGTGATTTCATTGGTAAGCAAGTTGCTATTTGGGGCAAGTTTGTCATTGAAAACAATATTAAAGAAACCGGACAATAAGAGAGAAATATGTCAGAGCGTTTAATTCCTTATCAGCCCTTAGATTTGGCTGAGCCGAAAGAGTTGGTGGCGGCTATTCGTAAAAGACGTGGCGGGCAATTCATTAACTTGGATCGTATGTTATTGCATAGCGCTCCCATTGCTGAAGGCTGGAATCATTATCTTGGCAATATTCGCAATCATTTAACCTTAGATCCAAAGTTGCGGGAATTGGCGATGTGTGGAGTAGCGGTTCTGAATGGCGCCGAATATGAATTTATACATCATGCTCCTCTCTTTAAATTGGCTGGCGGTACAGAAGAGCAGGTTGCGGCACTGCGATTAATTGGCCAAGAGAGTTTTCCTTCGGAACGCTTTAGTCAAGTCGAAATGGATGCGGTTGATTTAACGGTTCAGATGACCCGAAATATCAAGGTCGATAAAAAATTGATGCAACAATTGCGTGATACTTTGGGTAATACCAATACTGTTGAGTTGGTAAGCGTTGTTGCAGCCTACAACATGGTGTCGCGATTTCTGATTGCTTTAGATGTGACCCCCGAAGATTCGCACTCCATTTAATTTCACTTTCGTTATGATTCGCAATATAAAAACAATTATTCCTGGAGTTGCCACTTCTGATGGCGCAGGAGTCAAATTAAGAAGAAGTCTGGGCGGCCAGGAAAAACTCAGGCTTGATCCTTTTTTGATGCTCGACGAGTTTTCTTCAAACGATCCAAATGACTATGTCGCAGGCTTTCCTGCTCACCCCCATCGTGGTTTTGAAACGGTTACTTATATGCTTGAAGGGCATATGTTGCATGAAGACCATTTGGGCAATCAGGGGCACTTAAAGAGCGGTGGAGTTCAATGGATGACCGCCGGTCGTGGAATTATTCACTCGGAAATGCCTCAGCAAGTAAGTGGCGCAATGCGAGGCTTTCAGCTTTGGATTAATTTGCCAGCTAAGGAAAAAATGAAGGCGGCTGGATATCTAGATATCCAGGTAGAAAATATTCCGCGCGTTCCTTTGAGT
>CAIYZI010000494.1 GCA_903930665.1 uncultured beta proteobacterium | reverse complement strand
CTGCACAGCTCTCTTGGCAGAATACCACCTAGAGACTATCGAGCACAGGCAGAAAACAACACTTTAGGAATGTCGGGTTGACGGGGGATACTACAGTGCGATGGGGATTTGACTGACACAAGGATGTGATGTCCTTTCAAAGTTATCTATAAATCTGCGTAATTAAATTTATCCAACCACTCTGATGGTCTAAAAATTACTGCGCCCATTTTCTGCAACTCGTCTCGCTTACTTAATATTCTTTTATCAGTAGTAATAAAAGAGCCGCCATATTTTGTTGATTCAGCAATATGAGCTGCATCTGCATAGTGTGCTCCGGCGCTTGCTTTACCCGTCAAAATTTCGTGAATCTTTCTTTGCTTTTTAACTTCTTCAACTGTTATTTGAACAGACAAGCTATAAATCATTGCCTGTGCTTCTAGCTTCACATCACTGGGAGTGTTTGGGTGATCAATCTCTTTTTGGTTCGTATGGGAAAGAATTAGGAGTATTTTCCCTTCGTTTGACAACTCTCTTATCCTACGAGCGCAAGAGGCTTCGGGCTCCACCTTTGGATCAAAAGCGCATGTATCTAAAAAGTTATTAGATCTCTTGGGATTGAAATAAGGTTGCCCAACACTCAAATCAATTTCCTTTTTAAGGCTTTAGCAAATAATTACTTTAGTGATTTTTCACTTCTTTTTAAAAATTGAGATAACAAGATATATCAGACCGCCAATTACAGCAAAGGTAATGCCTTTTACAAAACCAACTCCGGCGGCATTTATTAGCCAATCCATAACTTACCTTTCTTTTAGCGACAAAGTTGATCTAATGTTAGCTCCATTGTTGATCCCCTACCAACTGGCTGCTTATCATTGGTCGAGCCAGACGCAAGAACATCACCCGATGCCATGTGTCCCATGTACACCTTCATGTATTTCATTGTTTGAGTAAAGCTTCTACAATCTAATACCAAATGATTTTCCATTGAAAAGTATTTTTCACCTTTTTTATTGACCTTACCTAGCGTGTAATCAATCAACACCCAAGTATCAATATTTCCACTTGACCTAATAGTAGAAGACTTGTCTACATAAAATTTAGCCTCCGGATTTTCAACTATAAATTCATAATTTCTGGCAAATGCAAAATTGCTGTGTAGCAAAATACTAATCAAGAGAAATTTACTTAGTGCATCAATTAATTTCAATTCTGACTTCCTCTTATAGTTATTTAAAGCATCTGTTAGCGTCGATTAAATCGACGCTTACTTTAGCTTAGTTGCAAGCTGCTCGGTATCCCCAATCAACTAACGTATCAGGAGGGACTGCACCCCATTTCTCTGATGGCGATAAAGTGCTTAGAGGCTTACCGGCTCCTTGCTTGCCAGAGTAATAGATCACATTTGTGAATGTATATGCTCTGCGTGGACAAATATATTTGATTTGAAACATAACCGAGCGATATGTTTTTCCTTCATAGTTGCCTGCCTTGAAAAAGTCAGACATCAGCCAAATCATTGATGTTCCATCTGACTCTCTCTGAACAGAATCTTTGTCGTAATAATCATTAGAGTTATCGTTGTGACCTAGAACCGCCCAATTTGCTGCTGAAGCCAGCCCAGTAAAGCATAGGAATAATAAACAGATTAGTTTTTTCATTTAATGCCTGTCTCTACTTCATTACAACGCGAGTTCCACAAATCATGTCCATTACCGTTAGGTGATTCTTTGTGAAGAAGACGGTGATGAATGGGCCGATAAAAACTACCAAGCAACCAATAATTGCAATAGCTCCACCGGCTGTGTCATCAATCAATGAGGATACCCCTGCTGTACTCAGTGCGATAAAGATAATGCCGACTATAGGCAAAAATACTTGAAGCAGGGCTCTTCCAAATGCGTGAAACGGACTTAATCGTTCACCTTGTGCTGTAAGTATTCTTAATCCAGTAGTGCGCTTCCCAATCGTGGCTTCTTTGACCGAGCTTTGGGTATAAGTCAAGTATGCGATGTGGATTGTGTAGCTGATTGAGCCATAGGTCCAAAAAAATACCCCAACAGCAGCTGCGCCACCCCCTCTAAACACCGCTCCAACAATGGCAGCAACAATAGCGAAAATAGCACTGAGTATTGCTCCATCAATCATTGCCGCAAGGAAACGTCTTCCATTGCTTGCTGGTATCAAACCGAGGCTAGCTGTTGTGATTGATGGGTTTGTAGTAATGCCCGCATTATTACTTGGAATATTCGAAGTTGTAGAAACAGGCTTGGTAATAGCAGGTTGCGTAGGAGAAAAACTCTTGCTCCCGCATTCAGGACAAATACGCATTGTTGGCATTAAAGATTTGCCGCAACCCGTGCAATAGTGACCGCTCATGGCTTCCCCTTTGGTTTAATTAGTAATATTATATATGACATAATATACACTTGACAAGTGACATTTTGTCACATAGAATTAAATCATGAATAGCGGATCAATTAAAGAAGCAATGGCCTATTTGGGTATTTCTACCCAAGAATTGGCTAACTTATTAGACATTAACCTAAGAACCATACAGCGCTGGATTTCTGGCGATACCCCTATTCCAACCGCAACCGAGAGGGTTTTAGAGGCATGGGCGTTATTGCAACGGCTTGGGCTACCATGGCGCCCCGATGGTAACCATCTTTTATCTTTGAGTGATGTAAAGCGCCAATTTGCCTTACATAAACAAAGTTCAATTGAACTTGCTGAGGTAATAAAAAAGGTGAATGCGAGAGGCGGACCTGCTGCGCCATGGTCTGTTAATTTAGCGGCTAAAAAAGCCACTCTAGAAAAGATGTGGGTCAGTTTTTACATCCTACCAAATGGAGCCTTTTCTCCGCAGTCTTATGGGCGAACTGACAAAGAAATAGATATTTTGCGTGATAAAGAATTGATTGAGGATGCATTCGTATGCATTGCCGAAGAACTTGGTAAAGAACATAAAAAGCAATTAGCAGCAAATTGGGATGTAGTGCACGTATAAATTCATAACCAGACCTATTAAAGAGGCATCAAATGACGATTGATTATTCGGATAATCCAAACCAAAGGACACCATGCGTTTTAATTTTGGATACCTCAGGCTCCATGCAGACAGCCACTTCAAATGGTGGCACACGAATTCGCGCTCTTAATGAAGGCATCAAACTTCTTGAGCAATCCTTAAAAGAAGATTCCACTGCATTGGTTCGCGTTCAACTTGCCATTGTTACTGCTGGTGGCCCACAAAATGAAGCAGATCTTATGATGGATTGGACTGATGCAACTCATTTCGAAGCGTTCCCACTTAAAGCTGACGGGTCAACACCGCTAGGTAGAGCAATGAGAATTGGATTGCAAATTGTCGAGCAGGCCAAGAAAAATCTAAATCAATCAGGCATTTCTTATACACGTCCATGGATGATGGTAATTACAGATGGCGAACCTACAGATACAAATGAAGAGTGGGCTGCAGCTGTTCGCGAATGCAGAGAAGCTGAAGCTGCAAGAAAAGTTGAAATCTTTACGATTGGCGTTGAAGGCGCAAACATGTCTAAGGTGGCAGAAATCAGCTCAAAGCCACCATTACAACTTGAAGGTATGAAGTTTAGAGAATTATTTGTTTGGCTAAGCGCAAGTCTAAGTGCGGCTTCTCGCAGTAGGCCAGGCGATAAGTTAGAGCTACCTTCAACAGATCCATGGCGCCACGTAGGAATTTAATTAATGACTTGGTTACTTGGATCAGCAAGGGTTATTGGTTCGTCACACGAAGTGACAGGAACACCCTGTCAAGATGCATTCGATATAGAGCGCAGCGCTGATGGCAAGTGGCTAGCTGTTGCAGTTTGTGATGGGGCAGGAAGCGCAAAATATGCCGAAGCTGGCTCAAACCTTGTCGCAAAAACGTTTGCTAAAAAATTAATAATTCTTAGTAACGAAATAGAAAATAGGCATCCCGGGGCTTGGATTAATGACTTTGTTATTCAACAAGTATTAAATGTAAGGGAAGAGTTGAGGACTGCGGCCAGTGGTGATGACCTACGAGATTTTCACACTACTTTAGTTGCATTTTTAATGAGTGATAACGGTGGCTTTGTTATTCATATTGGTGATGGGTCTCTACTGGGAGGCAAGGTCAAAGTAGCGAAGGACAAGGTAATTTTAGATGATGAAATATTCATGTCCAAGCCAGAAAACGGCGAATATTCAAATGAAACTTTCTTCATCACTGAAGGTGATTGGGTCAAGCATTTACGCATCACGCCGCTCCCCCCATTAGATTGGATGCTCGTTGGAACAGATGGAGGAAGCTCTTTCTATTTAGACTCTGCTAATAGCCCAAAACAAGAATTTATTCTGTCATTTATAGAACATCTAACAAAATGTGACGCACAAGAATGGAATACTCATATTGAAAGAATCCTAAGTGACGAACAGGCAAATAAGGTCACAAATGATGATAAAACTCTCATTTTCTTTATGAGAGATCAATTAATTTTTGACAAAAAAGATGAGCAATTCAGCTTTAGCAAAAATCCTGTACCACCAATGCCTCAGGTGCAGCATCCAACTGAAAGTGTAGTTACAAATCAGCCCAAAGCATCTAAACCTAAAAAAACGATTAAACCAAAGAAAAATATTAAAAAATGGTTTTTCTTATCGTTACTACTATTAGTTATAG
>CAIYZI010000493.1 GCA_903930665.1 uncultured beta proteobacterium | reverse complement strand
TGCCGAACATCAAGCTATGCATTTGCCTTTATTGTGGGCCGTAAATGGGCGTGCCATATATGATTTTCCGCCATTGCTCCTTGATGAGTTTGCAAACACCAATTTAGATGAGGTAAATACATCTGATATCCATTTGCCATTCAAGGCGGTTTATTTACATTTTGAAAATACAGGCATTTCCTTTGGTGCTGATGCGATCATTGGGGCATACATAAGCGATCGACCAGATGGAGCGGTAGAAGTTCAGGCGGTCGGAAAAATTAGTGCGCCTAATGAGTTTCATTTCCATCATGAGCCCATCATCTATGAAAAAGGCAAAGAACAAACAATTGATGCTTTAGTGGAGCAGCATGTTTTTGAGGGGCTGGATTGGAGTTATCGGCACACAAACATGAATAATCCCCAGCTAGAAAATCATCTAACTCAAATACGGATTCACGAGTTTATTTCCAGTTACGGTTTTTCTGAAGAGGAATTAATCGCCATTGCCGGGCTCGGAAGAAAAGATTCCCCGATAAAAACTATCGGTGAACTAATGACGCCAGCACTTGAAGCCCAAGTTGCGATGCGGAAACGCTTTTTATCATTGGTATTTAACTGCCTACTTTATATGTCAGCTTTTCCTGAAGACAGGGAATCAAGCTTTGCAGAAAGTGGTGTAGATCCTAAATTAGCAAAATCATATTTTGAAGGCAAGGGCAAGGAATTTACAAAAGCTAAAGCCCAGGTCTTAAAGTCTGGCTATACTCCAGTCATCACCATCGGCAATCAGTTCGAGAAAGAGTTAAGTGGCTCTGGCTATATAGTTGGTGCCAGCAGTAAATCTGCGCATTGGCGGCGAGGCCACTGGCGCAGAATAAAGGACAGCAATAATCCAGAAGTGAAGCGTTTGGTAAGAGTTAAGGCCTGTCGAGTCGGCTTTTCTAAGGATGGCGATGGTTTAGGTGTTACTGGACATATTTATCAGATTGAAGAAAAGCCCCAACCAATGTCATCACAAGATAAATAGCGATGTCACTTAAAGGTTCCGAGATGCTTGATATTCACGATACCAACAACTATTCTGATGATGTTTATTGCCCAGAAACGCCACCACTTACAGCCCCATTTCGCATGGAAGACTTGCATCAGATCACGCAAGAACTTATAAATCGTTACCCAGATATTTATATTGAGCTTGAGCCACATAGTGCGGTCGACTCACAAACACCGGATTTGCTTTGGCTTGATTTTTATAGAGAGAATGATGATTCGACTGGCGGTAGCTTTCTAAAACTATCAGGAGATTCACCGTGCTCCATTGTTAGTCACGGAACCACTGTTTTCTTTGGTCAGACTACTATTCATGGCCAATTTACAGGGAGCTTAGAAGCTACGCTTAATTGGATTGAGCGGCATCTTGGGTTAAAAAGACCATTTCAGGCTGATGAGGATGAATTGAGGCTGCAGCCACTAGAGCAAACACTCTCCCCTAATCTGTTGTTAGCGGTACAGCAATTGGTAAGAGCTAAATATTATTTGGACTCCATGATTGATGCGGGTTATGGCAATTTCATGGCCGAAGGTCTTGGCGGGGGAGTTAGTGGCTCCTTATTTCCTTCCAGCTTTGTTCGGGAGATATTTCCCTTTATTGACCGATTTGTTCCCTGTGGCACCGATATAAGCGCATTGGTTCAAACATCACAAACCCTTGGCTTTGGTTGTAAATGGCGCAATATCAATGGCGAAGAACGTGATGCCAGAGAGAGGTTTGTTACACATCCCAAAAGAGCTTCAGCCATTCGCGATATTGATAGAGCGGAGTATATGTGGATGAAACCTCTTGGATTGATCCTGCCGCACGAAGGTAAGAATCGCGCGGATTTTTTGCGAGAAGAGGGCGTAGAGTACATCCCTGCAAGAGTGACGCCTTATGACTACCCCATTGCATCACGAATTCAGATCTATAACATTAAGGTTAAGGGCTTAAACCAATGCTGGGCGGTTCTTGACGGCGACCTGCTTCAGGTAATTAAACACCCCTCATGGGCGTTGCCAGTCTTAAAAGCTTATGGGGCAGAGGTATTGGAAGAATGGCCTAGTAATTTCGCGTGCGAATCCGAGGTTTTTGATGAAATTGCAAAGCTGGCTCGGCCGATTAATTTAAGGCAATTGCATAGTAATAAAAAGTATCTTTATTTAAGTAAAGTGTTGGGTCGTATCGAAGCCGAGCAAGAAGATGTTGCAGTCTCTTTTGATCAAATCAAATGGCTACGCCTTCGCTCAAAAGAAAAATGGTGGTGGATGCTGCCCGCCATGATTCTATCGATCGGCGCCTTTGCACTCCTTCCAAATGAAATCGATATCTATGTTGCAGAGTTTAGCGGCGCAATTTTTGGTGGTATAGCAACCCTTTGTCTAGCCTATGTATCGAAGTTATTTGTTGTGAAGCGCAAGCTGCTTCAGTAGATCTCTATTCTATTTTCACTATGTCAAAAAAGAGCGCGCTGAATCTTGAAAATTTAGAAAAACTAGGTGCGAAGCGTCTCGCAGAGTTATTGTTTGAGATTAGTGATGGGAATGCTATAGCAAAGCGTCAATTACGCTACGAACTAATGTCATTAGGCGGTTCTGCAGAGATTACCAAAGAAATTCGCAAACGCATCGCTACGATCGCAAGGTCAGGCTCGATAATTGAATGGGAAGATTGCCACGCGGTTGCGCATGATTTGTTGGTTCTGAAGAACACAATCGTCAAATCGATTACTCCACAAGATCAGCCATTAGCTGTCGAGCTTTTATGGCGCCTGCTAGAGCTGGACAATAGTATTTATGATCGCTGTTATTCGGGCCATGAAAACTTTAATACAACATTTTTCGATATTGCTCAAGCACTAGGCGAGGCAGCCAACGGTGTCATAGGAGATAAGACGGCTTTTGCACTCAGAATAGTTGAGAGGCTGGCCGCCAATAATTATGGCCAACATGATGGCTTGATCACCAAAATGGCATCAGCATTGGGCGAGGATGGATTAAATATTCTGAAGGACCAGGTGCTTGACTATAAGGGGCTTCATCCCAACCAAGAGCGCAATGCTGCTCGTTGGTTGCAAGAAATTGCAGATCAGCTGGGCGATGTAGATTCCTATATCAGCCATCTTGATTCAGAGCAAAAAGCCATTCCGGCCAATGCCGCAGCAATCGCCTTTCGATTGTTAAAACTCAACCGCGCTCAAGAGGCGTTAGAGGTTTTAGAGAAGTCCAAATATTCAAGATATCCATTCCCAATCGAGTGGGATGATGCCATGATTCAATCGCTAGAAGCGCTAGGACAATCACATG
>CAIYZI010000492.1 GCA_903930665.1 uncultured beta proteobacterium | reverse complement strand
ATAAGCCGTAGAAGGATACGGCGTATTTAACTGCGTCATCGGTGGAATGAGGCTAAGAACTTTCATACTCACCTAAGTTAATAAGCAGGACATAAGCCCAGCTTATTTCTCACTCCCACTCAATTGTGGCTGGCGGCTTTCCGCTAATGTCATAAACCACGCGATTGATGCCGCGCACTTCATTGATGATGCGATTAGAAACTTTGCTCAATAACTCGTGTGGCAAATGTGCCCAATGCGCCGTCATAAAGTCTTGAGTTTGAACTACCCGTAAGGCCACTACGTATTCATACGTTCTGCCATCACCCATCACTCCAACTGATTTAACAGGCAAGAAAACAGCAAATGCCTGACTGGTGAGGTCATACCAAGACTTTTGACTATCTGGATCTATCGTATCGCGCAATTCTTCTATAAAGATGGCATCAGCACGACGTAAAAGATCCGCAAACTCGGTCTTAACCTCACCCAAGATACGTACTCCAAGACCGGGGCCTGGGAAAGGATGGCGATAGACCATCTCACGGGGTAAGCCCAAAGCTACGCCCAATTCACGAACTTCATCTTTAAAGAGCTCGCGCAAGGGCTCAAGCAACTTAAGATGCATATCCTCAGGCAAGCCACCAACGTTATGATGACTTTTAATGGTGTGAGCACCCTTCTTACCTTTACCGGCTGACTCAATCACATCAGGATAGATCGTGCCCTGTGCAAGCCACTTAGCGTTCTTGATCTTGCCAGACTCAGTCTGAAATACTTCTACAAATTCTTTACCAATAATTTTGCGCTTAGCTTCTGGATCAGAAACACCAGCTAACTTAGACATAAACTCGGGAGCAGCATCTACACGAATCACCTTAACACCAAGGTTACGCGCGAACATCTCCATGACCATCTCGCCCTCGTTTAAACGAAGCAAGCCATGATCTACAAACACGCAGGTTAATTGATCGCCAATCGCACGATGAATCAATGCAGCAGCAACACTGGAATCTACGCCACCAGATAACCCCAGAATGACTTCATCATCACCAACTTGTTTGCGAATATTTTCAACAGCCTCGCTGATGTAATCGCCCATTACCCAATCAGTCTTGCATCCACAAATCTGATGAACAAAGCGATCCAAGATAGCAGCACCTTGAAGGGTATGAGTAACTTCCGGATGAAACTGGAAAGCATAAAAACGACGCTCTTCATCAGCCATGCCAGCAATTGGACATGACTCAGTTGAAGCTAACAATTTAAAAGCTGGGGGCAAGGCAGTAACAGAATCGCCATGACTCATCCACACTTTCAGGATGCCGTGACCTTCGCTGGTGGAAAAATCTTCAATCCCTTTGAGTAAGTCAGTATGACCATGTGCGCGTACTTCTGAATAACCAAACTCACGGGCTTTACCTAAAGACTCGGCAGAAGCTACCGCTCCACCCAATTGGGTAGCCATGATTTGCATGCCATAACAAATGCCTAAAACAGGAACACCCAATTCAAAAACAATTTGTGGTGCGCGTGGACTACCTTCTTCGGTTACCGAGCTTGGTCCGCCAGAAAGAATAATTCCTTTGCCACCCTGCTCTTGAATAAAGCGGCGAATAAATTCAGGGTCGCAATCATAGGGGTGGATTTCAGAATAGACGCGGCCATCACGTACACGCCTTGCTATTAACTGTGTAACCTGTGAACCAAAGTCGAGAATAAGTATT
>CAIYZI010000491.1 GCA_903930665.1 uncultured beta proteobacterium | reverse complement strand
GTGATGCATGAGATGCAATGGAGCATCGTGCACCTTATCTATTGCCGAACTAAACTGACAATCTTGCTCTAGCGTCAGCTTTCCCTCTTGCAAAGCGCTGACCTCGATATTCCCAAGCAAAGCAGCGATTCGCATGGACAATTGCCAAATAGGCATATCTAAACTGACGTACAGCGTAGGTATCTTTTGGTGAATACCGACATTGGTGGCAATATTAAAGGCTAATGCCGAGCGCCCCATCGAGGGTCTGCTCGCCAATACGGTGACAGCGCCTAGGCGCAAACCTTGAAAAGCTTCATCAAAATCGGCTAAACCCGTTTTGAGCCAACAACACTCATCTCGATCTTTATCCGCATTTTGAATATCCAAACGCAGATTGATCAGAGCCTCGCTGATGGAGCATGGGGCCTGCTGGGTCTGATAAGCCTGATGAGTAGGCAAATCCTTATGTACCGCGGTAGATGACATCAAGTGCCTCTTTAAAGAATATGCACCTACTGTGGCATATATAAGGCTCATAGAGTGCGCCAGTGAGAACTATTTGGAAGTCAGCCCTGCTTTGTCGCTATTTGCTGACGGCTTTGGTGTAATTTGCACATATACCGTGGCATCGCCTTCCAAAGTCGGTGGTGTTGGCTTTGGCCAAATCAGGTGAATCACCAATCCAATTAGTCTGACGAGTGCCAGTAGCGCAAATGCGATTGCTACGAGCAATAAGATCATCACCATAATTTGTCCCTATAAAAAACAGTAGCACTACTATGGCATAGTATGAGCTCATATAGTGAGCCCGAATTAGAGAAGGCAACGGAAATACCTCAATCAAAAGGTAATAAATGATGGCGCAAAATAATGTATCCAAGATATTTGAAGAAATAAAACTTTCCCCAGATTTTGAGCGCGCTCTACTTAATCCCACTTTAGAAGATTTAATTACAGATGCCAACAAGGGGAATAAGGAATCTGCTACACAGCTTCTTACCATCATGGCCTACTACCTAAATCCCAAACGCGCAGAACTGGATAATCCTACTTCACATGAAATCCCAAGAGCTCTAAAAGAATACTTACATACAGCTTTTGAAAAAATGATTGCAGAAAAATCTGCCGATACAGCCTTTAACTTCAAAAAACATGGGAGACATAACCATGGCCTATTGAAAAGACGTTTAGGCGCTTATCTAGTCTATTTGGCCATTACTGAAGGTCAATGCAAACTCAACCCCGCAATAAGCCAAGCTACTGCACATCTACACGAGCAAGCTCATCACGGGCTCCTTAGGGGGCCTTGGCAATGCTTTGAAAAAAATAAGCTGCCGGAGGAAAAAACCTTGCGTAACTGGTATTACGAGCAAAGGGAGTATCTAGAAAGACTTCTTCAGCTCCATCCTTAAAAAGATAACCATCATCCAAAAATTCAGTAAAAGTCGGGGGTTTTAAGTCTCGATTAGATTGGCGATCTCTTGTGAAATGTAACTCTTATTAATCCAATAGGAGTTGCTCATGAGCACACGACACGTAGTAAAGATCCAAATTGAATTTGTCAAGATTGACTCAATTCATCTCAACGCCAAAAACCCACGCATTCATACAAAGGTGCAGATCGAGCAGATCGCTAAAAGTATTAAGCGATTTGGCTGGAACATGCCTATTGCTGTAGACAAAGATGGAATGATCCTAGCAGGCAACGGCAGATATGAAGCTGCCAAGCTTTTAGGCCTAACGGAAGTTCCCATTATAAGGCTCAATCACCTCACTAAAGCCCAGGCTAAGGCCTACAT
>CAIYZI010000490.1 GCA_903930665.1 uncultured beta proteobacterium | reverse complement strand
GATGGAACTCCTAGACAGGGAAATCGGGATAAGCAAGTGGACGATGCCAATCCGGCAGATTGCTGCTCTTGTCGCAGTGATCTACGAGGACAGTTGGGAAAAGGGGTATTGTGATGAGTCGGCAGTAAAGCTCGTCGCCAGGGCCAGCGGCAATTGGTTTGCCGAGAGAAAGTGAGGAACGCAGATGATTAAGTCTGGGCACGCAAAGGTCGCAATTGCCTTGATCTCAATTGCTGCCATTCTCTGCTTAGCCAGTTTCGGATTCCACGTCCGAGCGCGGCGATTCCAGGAACGGGCGGACGATGCGACTAACAATATCGCGGAGGCCGTCGACAAGCTGACCTCAGACGTGGCTGTTTTTGACATGGCTGACGACCGTGCGGTTGCATCCATCCAGCAGCTTAAGGACGCTGCCTATACTGATCGTCAGCGTGAGGGGGCTGTCGCACTCGCCGTCATAATTGGGACGCTTCGCGTCTGTCGCACCACGCGCGAGCTTCCGGGCGATAAATTCCAGGTCTGTCTTGAATCTGTGCAGAAGTCGACGGCCGAGGCATACAAAGAGTTGGGCATACCCTAGAAACGAAAGAGAGAGCAGATGGGATTTTGCACGCGTTGTGGAAAGGATCTGGGACCGATGGTGACGCAGCACGAAAATTGTGCGCCGTTCCCGGCTCAAGCACCGCCAGTGGCCTCGATCTCCGTCAGATCGATTGCCTGGGGCGTTTTTCTTGGCCTCTGGCTTTGGTCTTTGAGCTTCTGGCTGGTTTACGCCCTCTTCAAATTCGTCACGCAATAACATGCAGAAGAGGCCCTAGCTGCCGCATAGTAAACATCCTTCCAAATGATTTTTGGTTACGGTGATCTCTTAGTGGTAGGCTTGCATCGTAGGTTCGCAAGCAAGCATTCCAGTGAGCCAAAGGTCCAGGCGGACGCAGAGCTGCCGGAAAAACGCATTTGATGAAACTGTTTCGGAGAGTCGGCAATGCCTATCCACGTAATGTCTGCGGCCAATTTCATTCGCAAACTTGACTCGCGCGCCATGCCTCGCTACACACTCGGCGAAGCAGCGGCCTACATCGGTGTGCCAACCTCAACACTGCGCGCATGGTTTGTCGGGATGCCATACGGAAAACGGCCGAACGTCAGGATGTTTGAACCTATTCTTGCGCCTGCAGCCAATGGGCTTCTGTCCTTCTTCGATATTGCCTCCGCGCACGTTTTAATGGCGCTGAAAGCCAACGGAGTTCCTCCGTCAGACATCCGCGAAATAGTCCAGAATCTGAGAAAAGAATTCCCCGACTCACGATTTCCTCTATTGGGAAGGACTTTTTACTTGTTCAGCAAGGATGTGATTATCAAGCAGGTCGGCCAGCGGCTCAACCTTACTCGCCGCCGCCAACTGGGTCTTTGTGCAGTAATGGACCGGTTCCTCGATCGGGTCGAGGTGGATGGCAATTTGATGCCTGTCCGTTTCAGCCCACTGCGAACACGATCCGAACGCGGAAAGGGCTTTATCGTGATCGACCCAGATTTTGCATCGGGACGCCCGGTGGTCAAAGGAACGGGGATTGCAGCAGAGGTTATCGCCAAGAGGAAGGAAAGCGGTGATTCCGAAGCATGCCT
>CAIYZI010000489.1 GCA_903930665.1 uncultured beta proteobacterium | reverse complement strand
TTGATTGTTATATTCTTTGGCTCACTTTTTGGAGGGTGATACGAAGTGAAAGTGTTTCTCACTAAATTTGATAATCAGGATGATCTGTGCTTTTACCTAAATTAGTGATGCCTGTATTGGGTATGCCGCGTATCGCCAAGCGTTTTTTGGTGCTGGCTGTTGATGCAAGTTTTTGTGTTCTATCGGTATGGGTCGCTTACTACTTACGTTTAGGTCAGTGGGTTGCCCTCGCAGGTGAGCCTATGTTGGCAGTATTTGCCTCTTTGGCATTTGCGCTTCCAGTCTTTATTGCATTTGGTTTGTATCGCGCTATCTTCCGCTATTCTGGTTGGCCGGCACTGATGACGGTTGCTAAGGCGTGTGCGGTGTATGGCTTGATATTCGCTGCTCTTATTACAACAGTAGGGTTTTCTGGAATACCGCGAACAATTGGCATTATTCAACCCATTCTGCTACTTCTGTTGGTGGGTGCCTCCCGGGCCTTTGCAAGTTATTGGTTAGGGAGTTCGTATCGAGAGCAATTAAAATTAGGCGCAGTCCCACGAGTATTAATTTATGGGGCGGGTTCTACAGGTCGTCAATTAGCCGCTGCTCTGCGCAATAGCCATCAAATGCGGGTCGTTGGTTTTTTAGATGACGATTCTCTGTTATGGGGGCAATCTTTAAATAATTTAACGATTTATAAGCCGTCAGAACTCCCCCATCTTGTAGCATCACTAGCTATCAGTGATGTCCTACTTGCTCTGCCATCGATTAATCGAGGGCGACGTAATGCGATATTGACGACCATTACCAAATCCAAGGTTGCAGTAAGAACATTACCTAGCCTCACGGATTTGGCTAAGGGCAAAGTAACAGCTTCTGATCTGCGTGAATTGGATATTGAAGATTTACTGGGTCGAGACCCAGTTAGTCCCAATTGGCAGTTAATGAAAGAAAATATTGAAGGGCGAGTAGTTTTAGTGACTGGAGCCGGTGGCTCCATTGGTAGCGAGTTATGCAGGCAAATATTGGCTCAGTCCCCAAAAATACTGATTTTGGTTGACCAAAGCGAATATGCGCTTTATACGATTGACCAAGAGCTGCAAAAGCGAAATACCGACTTGGCGGAACAAAAGATGATTGTTAGTCAAATTATTCCTATCCTCGGGTCAGTTCGCAACACTGAGATGATGGGTGAGGCATTTTCGCAATACGCCCCCCATATCGTTTTTCATGCAGCCGCCTATAAGCATGTGCCTCTAGTCGAGATGAATTTTGCAGAGGGCATATTAAATAATACTTATGGGACTTTTAGCTTGGCAAAAGTTGCCGCCAAAATGCAGGTCCCTCGTTTTATTCTCATTAGCACCGATAAAGCGGTCCGCCCAACAAATGTGATGGGGGCGAGCAAAAGATTGGCCGAGATGGTTTTGCAGGCCCTGGCTGCAAATTCAGAATTCGGCGATAAAACAACTTTTTCAATGGTACGTTTTGGTAATGTGCTCGATTCTTCGGGTTCTGTAGTTCCCCTTTTTCGGAGGCAAATTGCTGAAGGTGGGCCAGTGACGCTCACTCATCCCGAGGTAACCCGTTATTTCATGACTATTCCAGAAGCTGCCCAGCTGGTAATTCAAGCCGGCTCAATGGCAAACGGTGGCGATGTATTTGTTTTGGATATGGGTGAGCCAGTAAAAATAGCTCAGTTGGCGCGGCATATGATTGAATTAAGCGGTCTAGAGGTGCGAGATCTGCAAAACCCTGAAGGCGATATTGAGATTGAAATCACCGGTCTTCGTCCTGGTGAAAAACTCTATGAAGAGCTACTTATAGGAGATAACCCAGAGTTAACTTCACACCCTAGAATCATGAAAGCGCATGAAGAATTTTTACCTTTAGCTGAGATAGATAAGGCGCTCGAAGAATTGGCTATACATTTGACTAAAAACTCTTCTGAAGATGCAAAACAATACTTAAAAAGGTTGGTTTCTGGTTATCAATCTAGATAAAGATAGGTTTGACCATTTAGAAATAACGGGAAAGTATCAACAGCAATCGATCTAATGTTGGTTGCCATTTTTTGCAATTTTTTGACGTAGCGCTGCTATTAATTTTGCAATCC
>CAIYZI010000488.1 GCA_903930665.1 uncultured beta proteobacterium | reverse complement strand
GTTAATTAAGTATGGCGTGAGCGCTGATGAGGCGCACCGTTTTGGCCTGCCCTGTGGCGGAACCTTAGAGATTTTGCTGGAATTTGAAGTAAACGAAAATCTTTTAAGTGACTTGGTAGGCCAACTTTCTCAGGGAAAATTGGTTCAGCGCATCACTAAGTTAGATGATGGTTCGGTCAGTTTGCTTCCGGTGCAAGCCCCCGAGGAGCTGGTGCTAAGTGATCGTGAATTGATGAATACTTTTGGCCCGGAATACCGCATGCTGATCATTGGGGCGGGGCAGCTATCAGAATATTTAGCAATTATGGCTTTATTTAACGGGTTTAATGTCACTGTCTGTGACCCGCGTGAAGAGTACCGAGCTAATTGGAAGGTGGGTGGCGTTGCGTTAACTCACGACATGCCGGATGACGTAGTGATGAATATGAAGTTAGATAGCCGAAGTTGTATAGTGGCACTGACTCATGATCCTAAATTGGATGACTTGGCATTATTGGATGCTCTGCAAACTAATGCCTTTTATATTGGGGCTATTGGGTCTCGCAGAAATAGTGAGGCACGTCGTCAAAGACTCATTGAGTATTTTGATTACACAGAAGAGTCGCTCACGGGCTTAAGAGGGCCAATTGGCATCTATATCGGCAGTAAGACGCCTTCAGAGATTGCCGTGAGCGTCATGGCTGAGATCCTTGCTGTAAAAAATGGAGTGAGTTTGCCTAAAGATGTTCAAGTGGGATTTGCTAAAAACGAATCCTTCAACTCCCCAAATGATTCAGGTGGTGTCATCTGTGGAATTTAATCCTGTGCTCAGCATAGCTTGCACTCGTGCATACGTGCATTAATTACAAATGAGTCTTAGACCATCATTTAGATTTCGGATTTATTCTGGCGATACGCCTGCGATTGGTCCCGGAAAAATTGCACTATTAGAGGCCATTATTGAGCACGGTAGTATTCGCGCAGCTGCTAAAAGCATTGGAATGTCCTATAACCGTGCGTGGCTATTAATAGAAGAAATGAATAAGTCTTTTAAAAGTCCTGTTATAGAAGCTATTGCTGGTGGGTCAAAAGGTGGGGGATCTCATGTCACCGAAGTTGGGCATGTTTTAATTAAGGAATACCGCGCCATTGAGAATGATGCGCTCAAGGCCACGACCAAAAGAATCAACGCAGTGAAGGCCTTGCTAAGATAAACATGAAAGTATTGTTGGCGGGATCTCTATTGCTGCGGGTATCGTTATACTCAAGAAAATATCACGTAATCACATTAGAGGGCTGCGTATGAAAAAAATAGGCAGCGCATTATTGTGTAGTTTGCTTTTGCCCATTCAAGTATTGGCTGCTGATTTGACGGTATCAGCAGCTGCAAGTCTCACTAATGCCTTTAAAGAGATGGCCCCTATATTTGAAAAGCAAAATCCAGGCACCAAGGTTTTGTTAAATTTTGCCGCATCTGGTTCTTTATTGCAGCAAATTATCAAAGGTGCGCCTGTTGATGTCTTTGCTAGCGCCGACCAAGAAACAATGTCTCAGGCTGAGCAAGCTGGGTGTGTAAAGAATGGGGATCAAAAGATATTTGCATCCAATCAATTGGTCGTTATTGTCCCCAAGGGTAGCAAGCAAAATCCTACGGGGCTAAGTGATTTAACGAAAACACAATATCAAAAGATTGCTATTGGCTTACCCGCAAGCGTGCCTGTTGGTCGATATACCAAGCTGGCTTTAGAAAAGAAAAACTTGTGGGGCGTTCTGGAGTCAAAAATGATTAGTGCGCAAAGTGTACGTCAGGCATTGGACTATGTAGCCAGGGGAGAGGTTGATGCTGGTTTTGTGTACTCCACGGATGCAGTCATCTTGCCCAATGAAGTTACACAAGCATTTGTAGTTCCAGTGGATTTACCGATTTTGTACCCCATTGCGCCCATCAATGAAAGTCCAAATAATATCCTTGCTAACAAGTTTGTGGCTTTTGTTGTTTCACCGCAAGGTCGTGAGATATTGAGTTCGCATGGTTTTGGAAGGCCTTAAAGCATATGGATGAAGCTTGGATTGCTTTGCGACTCACTTTAAAGGTGGCGGGAGTGGCGACGGCCATTAACGTGGTATTGGGAGTAGGAGTAGCCTATCTCTTTGCGCGTAAGCATTTTTTTGGAAAAAATGTAGGTGATGCCATCCTGACTTTGCCGATGGTGATGCCACCAACAGTCTTAGGCTATTACTTATTGGTTCTGTTGGGTAAAAATGGGCCAATAGGTTACTTTCTTAAAAAGTACTTTGATATCAATTTGATTTTTACTTGGCAGGGCGCAGTGATTGCGGCCTCCATTGTTTCTTTCCCCCTAGTTTTTAAGGCGGCTCGTGCTGCCTTTGAATCCCTAGAGCCTCAATATGAGCAGGCAGCTCGAGTGTTGGGGGTAAGTAATATTGCCATTTTCTTTAGGGTGACCTTGCCCTTAGCTTGGCGTGGAATTTTGGCGGGAGTACTTCTATCCTTTGCAAGATCTGCAGGTGAGTTTGGGGCAACGCTCATGGTTGCAGGAAGCATCCCAGGAAAAACCCAAACTTTATCGATAGCAGTGTATGAGGCGGTTCAAGCTGGTCAAGATGAGATGGCAAACTTTTTAGTCCTTCTGACTTCAGTCGTCTGTATGACCGTGTTATTGGTTTCTGGCAAGCTTGCCCCTGGAAGGGTGGCTAGTGGGGTGCATGATCATGGCTGATCTTTGGAATATTGTTATCGAGAAGGAATACGTTGGCAAAAATCGAATATTTAAAATGGATGTCAGCATTCAAAGTAATGCAGAACGTCTAGTTCTATTTGGAGCATCGGGCTCGGGAAAAACGCAATTACTCAGAATGCTTTCTGGGTTGGTAAGGCCCGATCAAGGAAGTATTGAATTTGAAGGGAAGACGTTATTTAATCAGAGTACTTCGATTAATCTTAGCCCTCAAGAACGCTCATTAGCTTATGTCTTTCAAGAGTACGCCCTCTTTCCACATTTAACGGTTATGCAAAACATTGCCTTTTCTGTCAATAAGGG
>CAIYZI010000487.1 GCA_903930665.1 uncultured beta proteobacterium | reverse complement strand
TCAGCAGTAAGGTCAAGATCGCCTGCGTAGATAGAACGGCCTGCAATAACGCCCATAATGCCTTCGCTCTCAACTTCGCATAAAGCTTCAATATCGTGATTATTGCTTAATCCGCCACTTGCAATAATAGGAATGCGAACTGCTTGAGCCAATTTCACAGTAGCCTCTAGGTTGATGCCTTTGAGCATACCGTCACGACCAATGTCAGTGTAAATAATGGCTTCAACGCCATAATCTTCAAACTTTTTACCCAGATCAATGACTTCATGGCCAGAAATCTTGCTCCAGCCATCGGTTGCTACTTTGCCATCACGAGCATCTAGGCCAACCATAATGTGACCAGGAAAGGCAGTACAAGCATCCTGAACAAAGCCGGGGTTTTTCACAGCAGCCGTACCAATAATGACCGTTTTAATTCCATCATCCAATAAGCGCTCGATGGTATCGAGATCTCGAATGCCACCTCCAAGCTGAACGGGAATTTCATCCCCAACAGCTTTAAGAATCGATTTAATCGCAGCCTCATTTTTGAGTTTGCCTGCAAATGCCCCATTGAGATCCACCAAGTGCAAGCGACGAGCACCTTTGCTAATCCAATGCTTAGCCATAGCACCTGGGTCTTCAGAAAAAACCGTGGCTTTATTCATATCACCTTGTTCGAGTCGAACGCAGTGGCCATCTTTTAAGTCAATTGCAGGAATGAGCAGCATAGTGGAACGTTAGAGAGATATTAAGGTTGCCAAGAAACAAAATTTTTATAAAGCTTTAAACCGTATTCTGCACTTTTTTCTGGGTGGAACTGAGTTGCAAAAATATTATCCCTTGCAACCGCAGAGGTAAACCAGTCGCCATATTCCGTAGAGCCTGCAATGTCTTCATTGCGGTTTGGCACCACATAGTAGCTATGAACGAAATAAAAACTGGTCAAATCTGGAATCCCATCCCAAAGCGGGTGTACGCGATCTTGTCTCACTTGATTCCAACCCATATGGGGAACTTTATAAGCCGAGCCATCGGGTTGCAGTTTTCCCGCCAACTCAAAACGGCGAACTTCCCCTGGAATTAATCCAAGGCACTTCGTCCACTGCGCGCTTTCACTTGCGCGGGTCTCCGCACTTTTATCAAACAGCATTTGCTCGCCAACACAAACACCCAAAAGGGGTTTATTTTTTACCGCCTCCAACAAGGCCTCTAGTAATCCCGACTCTTGAAGATGCTTCATGCAATCTGGCATAGCCCCTTGACCTGGAAGTACAACACGCTGCGCCATCGCAATCTCTTCTGGCTTGCGCGCAATGAGGATATTTGCCTCAGGAGCAACATGATGAAAGGCTTGATATACGGAACGCAGATTCCCCATCCCATAATCCACAATAGCAATTGTCTGCGTCAACTTTTAGCCTATTTTCCGCTGTCGTCCACTGTGCCACTAAAGCACTAGGAAATTACAGGCTACCTTTAGTTGAAGGAACCATACCGGAGGCGCGTGGATCAAGCTCTAAGGCCATGCGCAGAGCGCGCCCAAAAGCCTTAAATACGGTTTCAATCTGATGGTGGGCATTAATGCCACGCAAATTGTCGATATGTAAAGTCACACCCGCATGATTTACGAAACCACGGAAGAACTCAATACTGAGATCTACATCAAAATCACCTACGCGAGCACGGGTAAAGGGTACATTAAACTCTAAACCTGGACGGCCGGAAAAATCGATCACTACACGCGACAAGGTTTCATCCAAAGGCACGTAAGAGTGCCCATAACGGGTAATTCCAGTTTTATCCCCAACGGCTTTAGCAAAAGCCTGGCCCAAGGTAATGCCAACATCTTCAACAGTGTGGTGGTCATCAATGTGGGTATCGCCTTGTGCGATGACTTTTAAGTCAATCATGCCGTGACGAGCAATCTGATCGAGCATATGATCTAAAAAGGGGACGCCGGAGGCAAGCTCAGCTTTTCCAGTGCCATCTAGATTGATGGCAATTTGAATTTTGGTTTCTGAAGTATTTCGGGTAACGTCGGCTTGCCGCATGCTTCATTGCGCCGCGAGGCGAAGTGTTGATTGAAGCCTCATAATATCATTCTCAGGAAAGCTATAAATACTGAGATCCATTCATTTTCTTTTTGATTTTTGACCTGAGTACCCTCATGAGCCGCTTTTGGAGCCCCGTTGTGCAGACCCTCACTCCTTATATTCCAGGGGAGCAACCGCAAATGCAGCGGCTGGTAAAACTCAACACCAATGAAAGTCCCTATGGGCCATCACCAAAAGCATTAGCCGCTATTGCTAGTCAAAATACTGCGGATTTGCGCCTCTATCCGGATCCAGAAGGCATTGCTCTCAAAAATGAAATCGCTAAATTGCATGGCCTAGACCCAAAACAGATTTTTTTAGGTAACGGATCTGATGAGGTCTTAGCGCATGTATTTGCAGGCTTGCTAAAACATCAAGACCCCATCTTGTTTCCAGATATTACCTATAGCTTTTATCCCGTCTACTGCAAGCTCTTCGGTATTGAGTACAAAACCATCCCTTTGGGATCGAATTTTGAGATCGAAGTGAGTACATACACTTCTCCTAACGGTGGAATCATATTCCCCAACCCCAATGCCCCCACAGGCAGAGCCATTGCTCGCCAAGAAATTGAAACCCTCGTCCTCAAAAACCGTGACTCAGTAATCGTCATCGATGAGGCCTACGTAGACTATGGAACTGAATCCTGCATCCCACTTTTACGCGGCTCGAACTGCCCAGAAAATCTATTGGTTGTTCATACCCTCTCCAAATCTCGTGCACTAGCAGGATTGCGCGTAGGTTTTGCAGCGGGGCACCCAACATTAATTGAAGGTCTTGAACGCGTTAAAAATAGCTTTAATTCTTACCCTCTTGGACGTCTAGCTCAAGCAGGTGCAATTGCAGCTATCCAAGATCAGGCGCACCTGGAAGAAACCAGTCAAAAAGTGATTCAAACCCGTGAACGCTTAAATGCGCAATTGGCTGAATTGGGCTTTGAAACTCTGCCATCGGCTGCAAACTTTATCTTTACCCGTCATCCACATCATGCTGGCGCCAAGCTATGTCAATTATTGCGGGAACGCGGCATTATTGTTCGACACTTCAAATCCCCACGTATTGAAGAATTTTTACGCATCACAATCGGAACAGACGAACAAACTCATGAATTAGTAGCGGCACTCAAAGAAATTTTGGCAACTGCTTAAGCTTCAGCCCTTTTAGACCGCCAAAGGCTATACCTTTATTTCTTAAGTCGCATTTCTGCTGCGCGAGCATGGGCTTGCAAACCCTCGCCATGGGCTAAAGTACTGGCAACAGCGCCCAAAGTTTGCGCACCTGCCTCACTTACCTCAATCATGCTTGAACGTTTGATGAAGTCATAAACACCCAAAGGTGAAGAGAATCGGGCTGTACGGGCTGTTGGTAAAACGTGATTTGGTCCAGCGCAGTAATCGCCAAGGGACTCACTGGTGTAGTTACCCATGAATATTGCGCCTGCGTGACGAATTAATTGTGCCCACTGACGTGGTTCAGCAGCACAAATTTCGAGATGTTCTGCGGCAATTGCATTGGCAATCTCGCAGGCTTCTGTCATGTCCTTGACCTGTATCAACAAGGCGCGATTGGTCAAAGAGGCTTCGATGACGTTCTTTCTAGGCATTTCTGGAAGCAACCTATTAATACTCGCTTGCACTGCTTCGATGAACTTTTCATCAGGACAAAGCAGAATCGACTGAGCCAATTCATCATGCTCTGCCTGTGAAAAGAGATCCATCGCAACCCAGTCAGGATTACTCAAGCCATCACACAAAACCAAAATTTCAGATGGGCCGGCGATCATATCGATGCCAACAGTCCCAAAAACCCTTCGCTTTGCCGCAGCAACATAGGCATTGCCTGGGCCAACAATTTTGTCTACCGAAGGAATGGTATTAGTTCCAAATGCTAAAGCTGCAACAGCCTGTGCACCACCAATCGTAAAAACACGATCCACACCAGATAAATAAGCTGCCGCCAATACCAAAGGATTGCGCGCCCCATCTGGAGCTGGGAACACCATGATGACCTCTTTGACACCTGCAACCTTTGCGGGAATTGCATTCATCAATACAGAAGAAGGATAAGCTGCCTTGCCACCAGGCACATAAATACCAACACGATCAAGAGGAGTTACTTTTTGACCTAAGCGAGTACCGTCAGCCTCTTCATACTCCCAAGAGTGACAACCCACTTCTACTTTTTGCTTCTCGTGATATGCGCGCACTCTTTGCGCTGCAATATCAAGCGCATTTTTTTGCTCTAAGGATAGGCCTTTATAGGCCAACTCTATTTCTTGAGGAGATATCTCTAACTGCGAAACACTCTCAACATTTAAACGATCAAACTGTTTTGTAAAAGCAAGCACTGCCGTATCACCTTTAGCCTTTACTTCTGCCAAAATTTTGACAACAGCTGCATCAATAGCCTCATCGTCCTCCATCGGCAGAGAAAGGCTCGATAAGAGCGTTTCTTTAAAACCCGCATCCTGACTATTAAGGCGCTTGACTTGAATTTCTGCAAAAGACATGTGAGCCGCCCGATTCTTTCTGTTGAGGTTTTACTAAC
>CAIYZI010000486.1 GCA_903930665.1 uncultured beta proteobacterium | reverse complement strand
TCTTAGGCCAGATAGAAACACTCGATCCCCAATGGGATGTAAATTTTTTGGAATCTTTAGCCATATATCCAATGAATCAAAGGCATTTCGATGCCAGAAATAACAGCTCGTATCAACATGCTTAAGAGTTTCTTCACTATTCTCGGTAATTGCCATTAGCTCACCACTTTGGGTGTGAAAGGTTCTAAACGAGGTACAAATATCAGCCCCAGTTTGCTCCCATAAATTCAATAAAGATGACAGATGGTTCTGATGAAACCAATTATCTGCATCAAGAAACGCAATAAAGTCATACCCCTCAACATTCGCAATTATGCCGCCTATACCCCTAGGGGTATCACCACAATCTCCATGAGCTTGTGGCAGTGAAATATGTTTGATACCCCAATTGCTTACCTCATTGTTTGGAAATCCATCCGCTACAAAAAAATGATCGGCAGGAACATTTTGGGCAATTACGCTTTGATGGCATTTTTTTAAAAATTCCGTAGATTCTTTATGGTAGGGTGTGATTATTGCAATTTTCATATGGTTGTTTCACTAATTTTAGAAGCTGAGGATTCATAGCTGGCTTGTAGTTAGAGCCCATTTACTTTTGTAGTGAGTTTCTAAATAAATTCCGCTAAATAGTATGCATTAAAATTTTAGCTGATTCAAAAGTGACCTAATTTGAGTGTGATGAGTAACTCTTTGCATATGACATCAACAATTAAAAAACCAAAAGCTACTCTTCAAAGTTTATTGGCTACCAGCCAAGTACTGACGGGTACTCAGGTCATTGAAAAGCAAAAAGCCCAGCAACTACTAGCAGAAGAATTTGCGAGGGCGGCAGAATTTGAGAGCAGGAACGGCAAGGGTAGAGGATAACCCCCTACGCAACCTAGCAAAGAATAGCAATCTCACGGTAAAACTTATCTACTGTTTTTAGATCGGCTTGAGCAAGTGCTTCGACTGCTTTTAAAGCATCGGGGCTGGTGATGGTTTCCAGGGACTCACACCCATCCTTAAGGATGGTTTCTTGGATCTTGATAAGGCTTTCATCTTTGGCAACGAAGGTTCTTCCGGTAACGCCACCTTGCAATTTTTCAAAAGCTACTGCGATTGCGGACATAGCGCCTCCTTTAATCATGTAAGTGACATATAAATGTAGCGAATCAAAGCTTTTTAGATCACTGCTGTTATTCTTAAGTGTTGGTATTAGTGTTGGTATATTTATTACCTCTGGTGATGATGTGTTTTTTTACCCCATATTTATTGGCTAAAAAGGGTACTTTTATTGAATATGACGGAACACCTCTTCCGCCAAGTCAATAGTTATTACAGGGGTTTGTGGCAATACAACAGCCTTGTTACCAAAATCGTTACCAAAGCCATCCTACGGGGTGGTTTTTTTTTGTTGTATTTGGCCTGCTTTCGGCCAATAAGGGCTTTTCACTCCTTGGAAAGCTAGTATTGTGCGTTACCTCTAATTTACGCTGCGATTATTTATAGTTTCTTAGTAGATTTTCATTTTTCTACCTAATTGGATCTCTATTGTTTGTCTATCCAATCAAGCTGAAATTTGGGTGAGCAAGGCGAACTGCCGCTAGCATGCCGCTATTAAAACCATGCGACCAGTCTCCGCTATCGGCTGACCGAAGAGCTGCTGTCTCGTCTGGGTACTTGCATTCCACTTCAGTTACAGCCGCCTTTAATCCCGGTATCGTTGCAATTTGCTGCGGTGGCTTTCTTGCATACCAGACCAATGATTCGTATTTACTTTCGAACTTCTGCAATTCGTTAATTGTTATTTGTGACTTTTTCATTTTTTTGTTTCATTTCTTTAATTAAGTTAATTTTGGTGTCGATGGTGTCGAAATAAGGGTTGTTTCTTAAAAGTGCCTCATGAGAAATTTACTTAGAGTACTTTTGGGAAATGATTGTTAAATCGTCACCAACGTCACCGCTAGAGCTATTCGTTATTTACAGCTCAAAGTCGGGCCATCTAGTTTTGGCTGTCTCAGTGAGGGAGAGGCCAACATAGAACCGCTTAATATCGCCTTGAGTTTTAGCTCTTTTGGTATCGATACCCCGACTACCAAGCTGCCGAGTTAACGACTTTTGGGTCACAGAGTGAATTCCATTTGATGCCGCCCATTGTCTGTAGGTGTGATAAGTCGTTTTTTGAGTTTCAGACTTATACGTGCACTGTATTCGTGAGCAAGCTCAAGCTGCTAATCCCACCCTTGCAATCACCATCAATCGTAGTGATTTAGAGCAAGTGATGGGTGGTCAAACTACTTTTGACCAGCTATTAGCTCAAGGCAAGGCTCAGTTTGATGGCGATCGCAAGGCATTT
>CAIYZI010000485.1 GCA_903930665.1 uncultured beta proteobacterium | reverse complement strand
GGAGCTCTATCAGCGGTGCATGTGTCGCCAAGGTAATTTTTGCTCCGAGTTTATGCAGGGCTGGAATGTAGCGACAAAATTGGATCGTATCCCCAAGGCCTTGCTCAGACCATGCCAGAATGTGTTTACCAGCAATTCCGTCAAGCGTCACTAAACGCGAAAGATTGGAAAAAAGTAAGGGCGGTGCATTTTGACGCAACCAACGATTTTCATAATTAGGCCATCCTTGTTCAAAGTTGCCTTGAGCTAGTTGTAGGTAAGAGAGGTTGTATAGGGTATCTGGATCCTGTGGGTTAATAGAGAGCGCACTCTCAAATGCCATTTGTGCGTCTGTATGGCGCCCCAAAACTACTAAAGAATTAGCTTTATTGCTATAGGCCTCTAAATAATTGGGATTGAGTTGAAGGGCAGCTTCATAGCACTCCAGCGCTTTTTCTTGGGCATTCATTGCCTCAAGTGTGACCCCCTTATTTAACCAGGCACTCGCATCAGTAGGATTGAGTGCCAGTGCTTGATTGATGTGCGCAAGAGATTGTTCGTAATCCCCAACGTTTTTTAATGCTGCCCCGAGGTTTAAATGGGCCTCGTAGGAGCTTGGGTTTAAGGTGCAAGCTTCCTTGAAAGCACGTGAGGCTTCTTCAAATTGAAAAAGTTGTGAGTAAGCCAGTCCAAGATTGTGAAGACCTTCAAAGAAAGGCCCTGCTTTTTTTAAAGATGCTTGATATGAATAGACCGCAGCTTGAATTTGCCCTAGTTGCAAATAGAGATCGCCGAGATGAAATAGACTTGAGAAATTGCAATCAGGGTTTTTGCTAAGCTCTTGCAATAGTAAAAGGGCTTGATCAAGGTTCCCCTCATTTGCATGGATGCGCGCCAGCAACTCCATTGCTTGAGCCTGTTGTGGCTGAAGCTTTATGATCTCCATTAACAAGGCTTTAGCCGAATGAATGTCACCGCTTTGAAGCCAGTATTGGGCTAATTTAATTTGTTCGATTATGGCGCTCATAGAGTAGGGTGGCTGCGCTGATGTTATTCAGGAATAAAAAGATAATGTAGCTTAAAAGTCTGATATAAATGTTAAGCTGCTAGAAACCCCGCATTAATTGAAAGGGCCTCAAATGAAAAAATATAATATTTCCAATAAATTTGTCTATGTCGCGCTGGCATTTGGCCTCATTATGCCAATCCTTGCTTTTGCTGCTAGCCCAACCTTAGACAAAATTAAATCTACCGGCGCTGTGACAATGGGGGTTCGTGAATCCTCTATTCCGATGTCATACACCACGGGCGATAGCCGCTTTGATGGTTATCACGTCGAAATCTGCCGCATGATTTTGGCCGATATCAAAGACAAGTTGGGTATGAGCGCTATCCGCATTAATTATCAGCCCGTTACCTCTCAAAATCGTGTGCCTCTAGTACAAAACGGCACTGTTGATATTGAGTGTGGCACAACCACGAATAACGTAGCACGTGGTAAAGATGTTGGATTTGCTAATACGCTATATGTTGAGGAGGTGCGCATTGCTG
>CAIYZI010000484.1 GCA_903930665.1 uncultured beta proteobacterium | reverse complement strand
GTTCCAAGGACGGCTGAGTTAGATTGTGCAGCACTAGGCGTTGCGCTGCAACAATTTTGAAGCCCAAAATAACCTTTATGGCAATTTTCAGAAACGCCATTAAAGATGGTGTTTACACCTTGCCCGTAGACCTGTGTTTGCTGAGCAATTGCATTGGCCACAGCGACCTTTACAGCATTTCCATTCGTAACCGAAGGGGTTGGAGTAAGCGCCGTATTAAAAAGGTTTGACGATGAGCTACAAACTGTTTGTTTTGTTGTTTGAGCCGCCGCAGTTTGACAAGAGTAGGTATAGAGCCATTGGGCGCAATTACCAGTCTCAGGCACGGTAGAGCTGCAAGTGGAAGCTGAAACTGAGCAAGCTGAATTATTTTCATACGACGTACAGCTATCAGTGCCGCCACCACTACAAGCATATTGATAGTTGTATTGCCAACAGGATTGAGTGACTGACAATGCACCATTTGGCTTGGAGGCTCCTGCCAAACAAATTGTCTGACCACTACTATCAGTCTTACAAGGTGTTGCATCAGCGCAAGTTTGAGAGTTAGGGATTGGCGCACAAGCTCCTGAAGCATATGTCTGCGCCCTTGCATCAATTTGATGAATTGCAAAGAAAAAGCAAATGAGGGGAATTAAGAATTTTCTCATTGAGGTGCCCCTAACTTAGACCCGGCACTTGTTTCGTAAGCAGAGCAGTTGTCTTGCCATAACGAAGAGACAGAGAAAATAAGGCACATTCCACTTTGAGGTGCTGAGCCATCAGCGCAGGAGTAATTAACTGTTGCGGGCGTAGTAGTAACAGTGGTGCAAATGCTATTGGCACCTGAGCCCGAGAGCGTCGATCCCGCCGGACAGGAGTAGGTTGTTGTTGCTACTTGAGTAATAACCTCAGAACATGATGAGCCATTAAGTGTGTATCCCGCCGGACATAAATAGCTTGTAATCGTTGCACTTTGAGTTAATGTTAAAGAACATGATGAGCCATTAAGCGTATAGCCAGAAGGACATGAATAGTTGGCAATTGTTGCTGGCGATACAACCTGTTGTTGTGATATGCAATTGGTTCCACTAAGGGTAGAGCCAACGGCACACGAGTAGTTCGGTGTTGCGCTAAAGGTATTTGTTTGAGAGCATACGCTGCCACTTAATGAATATCCACTTGGACACGAGTAGTTCGGTGTTGCAGCTTGAGAAAGATTTTCAGAGCACGAACTACCGCTAAGCGTATAGCCAGAAGGACATGAATAATTCGGAGCGGCTGCACTAGTTGTTGTGGTTGTATAGGTACATTGTGAGCCAGAAAGAACGCCGCCAGAATTGCAAGAGTATGTTGTATAAGCGGCCGTGCTTGAGCTTTTTATGCAAGAGCTACCCGAAAGGGTTGAGCCAGCCGAGCAAATGTATGAACTTAAAGTGGCTGAAGTAGTTACGTTAGTTGAGCAGCTTGAGCCATTGACCGGATCGCTACCATTGCAGGAATAGATTACGCTTGCGGGATAATAAATTGCGTCAGGGGGATAATCTGGGGAGGTTGAACATTCAAGTGTTGGCCACAACACCAAGGTTCCTTGAATCCAAGATATTTCCCCTTCGTATTGGCCTCCATAAACAGGGTCGCAATAGTATGTGGGTGTAGCTGAATAAGTTTTACTATAAGAGCATGATGCTGTAGCGCCATTTAAGGATTGAAATGTTAACCCCGGCCCACCTGGACAGGTATAACTAGGAGTTGCTGCTGTTGTAGAAGTAGCAATGCAACTGCTGCCCGATAATACTTGTCCCGCGGGGCACGAATAGCTTACATTAGCTGCGGCACTTGTAGAGTTTGTAGCAATGCAACTTGAGCCAGAAATAGACTGCCCAGCAGGGCATCCGTAGCTGGCTATAGTCGCACTTTGCGATAGAGTTTTAGAGCACGAACTACCGCTAAGCGTATAGCCAGAAGGACATGAATAGTTGGCAATTGAAGCGCTTTGAGTAAGTGTTTGAAGACAAGAAGAGCCTGACAGGGTTTGTCCAGCGGGGCAAGAGTAGCTTGCTAGAGTTGCTGGTATAGAAATGTTGTTTACGCCATTGCAGTTCGAGCCATTAAGCGTATAGCCAGAAGGACACGCATAGTTAGGCGTTGCATTGTTCGTAATGGTTTGACTACATGATGAGCCATTAAGCGTATAGCCAGAAGGACATGAATAGTTAGGCGTTGCGTTGTTCGTAATAGTTTGGCTGCAAGATGTGCCATTAAGCGTATATCCCGCAGCGCACGAGTATTGAACTGGCGCTGGGTTTGTTGCAGTTGCCTGACAATACTGGCCATTAATCGTGCCGCCAGAACAAGAGTAACTTGTCTGCGCCGTTTGTTTATTTGTTATGACCGTTGTTGCAAGGGTTTGGTTGCAAGAAACTTGATTGGTAGTTGTTGATTTAACGCATTGATAGGTAGTAAATTGCGCAGGTGTTGTTACTGCCTCTTGAACATTGCAACTTTCTGGCGAAGCTGCATTTGCTGAATTGTAAATATTTCCTAATGCCAAAATTTGTGCAGCCGAACCATTGGCGGTAGCGTTAGTTACCCCATTAACTGCTGTATAAGGACTATTCGCTACTGATCCAGCACCATAGGAGCCACTGCAATTAACTCCATTTGTAGAGGCACTGGAATGGCTGCCAATGATCGATTGTTGGGCCGAATTTGCAGTGATGCAATTATTGGCCAGGAAATTAACGGAGGCACACTGTTGATCTAGTAAAGCATTTTTCCCGGGAACATAATTCGCGCACTGGGCCATTGCTGTTTGGCCAAATGAAGTTAACCCGCCTTGAGTTCTTTCGGTGCCAACATTCTGAGTTGCTGCATTGGGGTCTGAAAAACTACCTAAACCACTTGGCACACTTGTTGGAGGCGTGGCATAGTTGGATTGAGCGGAAGTGCCAACACTACTTCCCTGCCCCATTAATGTTGTTGTATCTACGGGAGAACCGTAGTTTGTTTGCCCAAAGACTAGGCAAGGTAAGAGCGCTAGTGCGGCTAAAATCTTTTTCATTTAAGCCGACTCCCACCATTTTCCTTAAATTCTTGCATGGCGTGCTCTAAATCAATCCCGCCTTCTGCTTGCGCTTTATCTACTGCTGCTTGCACCTCTTTTGTAAAATGTGGGCGTCCACCGTTAGGGCATAGATAGTCTGCAAATACCAAATCTTTACCATTGCATGTTTCTAGTGGCGGTTTACCATCCTCGCAAATATTGAGCTGCATCGCCATGTTTCTTATGGCTTTATGACTATTTGCCAGAACTGGCACAACAAGCACCCTGCCACACTGAGATTGATGCTTAAACCGCAGTAAACGATAAATACCAAGGTATGAGTCCTCCCCAGTTTTATCAAAGATAAATTTCTTTTGCGCCTGAGACTGTGGATCAGACCCAAATTCCATTTGTGCCGATCCGTTTATTAAGGCATGAGCCGCAGGATTCTCAGCTTGTGCCGATGCCAACGCAGAAAATGTTATAAGTAGCAGTGAGATTAATCGCCTCATTTTTTATTAAAACCTTCCATCTTCTTTTGTGTATCAATCGGGTAGGGCAAAAAAGGCACGCTTGCAGAAAATAAGATGTTGTTTGCATCTCGCAATTGTCTGATTTGGTTTTTTCGACCAACAGCGATCGCCATTGCAGTCGTATCAGTTAGGCATTTACTACCATAGCGATCAATTTGTACGTTGCGCTTGCTAAGCGCAAGAGCAGACCATGCACATAACTCAATAGGATCATTTTTTGAAGCCTCAATCATTAGAGGATAGACATCGTTCGTAATGGCTAGAGATAGGACCGCAGTTTTTACTTTGGTTGGGTAATCCTTTTCGAAATAAGTCTTTGCTACAGTAGCCAATGGGCCATTACAGCCATTAGCAAATTCAACTGAATCTTTCCGCTTGCCCATACGCCATGAAATAAAGGAAGCTAGACCGCAAATATGACCTCCGGCGGCACTATCTTTAGTTGATTGCAACTGAGAGACGATGGCATAAGCATCGCGCATGGAAGGTTTTTCTGATCGACCCCAAAAAGCCATGCTTGCTAGGTTGTACTGAGCCACTACAAAGCCTACATCTGACGCCCTAACAAAATAAGACTGGGCAAGGGCTGGATTCTTAGGGATGCCAAAGTAGCCGTTATCTAATAACCACCCCATACCATTTAAAGCCTCAGGCTTTCCCTGTTCCGCAGCCCCTTTGATGTAACTGAGAATCTGTAAATTCTTTTTGGGATCAGCGCTAAGACTGGCTAACGCATTATTTATCTGTGGCCCAGTAGGGGAAAGGGATTCGTAAGCGCTGCCACTAATTCCATTAATGACATTACTCAGATCCACTTGCGCAAAAGATGGACTAGCAATCAAATATAAGGATGCTAGTCCTAATACTCGTCTTAGCATTGAACCCCCAATGCACCCGAAACTTGAATAATCCAATGGTAAAAAAAACCACTAACAAAGGTGGAAATATCAAAGTTGCTATGGGGTAAAAAGATTTTGGCGATCACCCCTAGGAACCATGCAAAAGCTTGAAACGGAATGCTAAATCTATCGAGTTGAATACATAAGGTATTGCCCGTGTAAACGTAAAACCCCCATGCTACGATAGCTAAAAGAGTAATGATTTTGAACATGATTTATAGATGAATGAGATTGATATTATTGAGAATTACAATGGCATATGCGCTATAGATAATTGATGCAGATGTAATGAATTGAGTTGCAGTAAAGCGCTTGTAAGCTATCGCAAAAGTACCTACAAGCACTGCTTTACTCATTACCAAAGTGTAGGTCAAGCCAATAAAGTTAGATAAATAAAGCAATATGATGTTGGACTCGTGATAACCATTCGACAATCCATAGAGAGTGCTAATTAGGTCAAGCACTTGCAAACCAATAAGCAATTTGAGATAAATGCAGCTCAGTCGCTTAGGTTCAAAAAAGGATCTATCAAATGCGTGAACGAGCATTAAGAGCTTGTGATTTTGCAAAGGCGATTTTTGGGTTTGAAAAGTCGATTTCAAAGTCATAATGAATCTTTCGTGATTTATCAAGTGCGGCTAATGTTTTCTTGGTTAAGGCTTGATATGAGTGAGAAAATCGCCCCAATTGTTCGCTAATTTGTTCCCTGGCTAAAAATAGGCGGCCTATTTCTCTCAATAAAATCTTCGTTTCTTTTGAGTTTTCGGTGCTAAAGCCAAACGCCTTGCCATCACTTAAAACAATCTTCTTTTTTGGCAATAGTGGTATTAAATTGACATGGCAAATTTTGCTTTTAGCAATGCGACGAGCTAACCAACGCTTTCGTTCACCATTTTGTAGGACGAGTCTTACTAGGGCCGGCTCAATTACAGCTTTACCATCAATTTTTCGGGTTGTAATAAATTGAATTCCCAGCTTTCCAGGGACTATTCTTTGGGCTTTATTTAACAATTCAGCCAAACGCTCAATTTCAAGGTCAATTTCAAATAACAAAGTAACCAAACCCTCGACTACGCTTCCAAGGCGTTCATCCAAAACATATGAACGATTTGCCTTACGCATTAGTAGTTCACCATGCTGATAAGGCCGTTAACCAGTTTAGAGAAATCCTCGCCACGACCGCCAGTAATCTCTGGTGTGGCAATGTACGTTCCTGCAACTGCAATTGAGGGTGTATTGGTAATCTTTAAGCCCTGCTGTACCGCTGAAAGGCGCAATACATCTTTGGCTAAGACATCTTTGTTTTTGTGGATCACAATTGAAATTCTTTCTGGAATGCCAATACTCTTGCCAATGGCATCAATGTCTTTCCATTGACTTGGATCTAGGTCGCCCGTCTGCCTACCCACAATACTTGCGCGGACAAACTGAAAGATTTTATTTGGATAAAAACGCCGTACTCCTGCATAAGCCAGGGCATAGCTCATGCCATCCTTTTGATTTAAGACTGGCGTAATCTCAAACTGCATGTGGGTTGCTTCTTGTCCTGTAAGTGCCAAATTCTTAAAGAAATTCAAATATTGCTGGCTATAAGGGCAAAAGGTAGCGTAGTACATTCTTACCGTACGTGATTCACCGCTAACGGGTTTAACTTCTAGATAGGGCTTAATTTCGCCGTTGTTGATACTTTGCTGAATCGATTTAATGCCATCAATATCTAGATCGGCAGCATCAGCGGATGACATGGCAAATAAGACAAAAGCGCTTGCAAGCATGATTTTGTTAAGCATAGCGTTGCCCACTTGAGAGCATTTGCTCTAATACGGTTTCTACGTGAGCATGTTCTTGGGTATAGCGCTCTATCTGCCAAATATCGACTGCTTCGTTTACGATCGTAAAGCTTGTATTAAATTCGCGAACTAATTTAGCTCTTAAAGTTTCACTTTCTGAAGCCATGAGCTGAGTACCTGCCCATTGAATTGCATCATCAATTTGAATGCGGCCTTGCTCGATATAACGCCACGCACATTGCGCCAAGGTCTCGAATTGATCTTGATCTTTAACCGCATTAAATAGATGCTCTTGGTCAATGCGTTGCGCCTTAATTAGGCGCTTCACACTAAGGTCAACCTTTAAACATTCAACAATTGGAAGTGAGTACTGGTATTCGTCTGTTGGCAGTATTAAAGAATTCTGGTTAATCCCGTTTTCTTTTAGCCAATCACGCCTTGCCGTGCTAATGCCGCTGATTTCATTGGAGGGCTTGAATGATGGAATCAGGCGCTGAGAAATTACCAACTTGACTAGCTCGGCTACCCTATATGCATCCCGTGATTTATCTATGGTCAAGTCAACTGCACGCGTAATTCCCTCGATAGAGTCATTGGAGTGCCATGTTGTTAAAACAATTTGACCTGTAGCCGCCGCTTGTAAAGCCACGTCCATTTCTGCTTCAGTACGAATTTCACCAATCATGATGATGCGCGGACGGGATCGTAATGCTGCATGTAAACCATCTAACGCTGTATGTTGAGGTGTTACCTCCCAATGAGTAATTGGTCCATCACCGCGCAATGTTCTTTCATGCGGATCGCTAATGGTAAATATTGGAGTTACGCCATCGTTAAGTAAAACAAGAATGGCATGAAGGGTTGTTGACTTTCCTGAGCAGGTTGGTCCTGTTACCGAAATAATTCCACCAGCTCTAGAGGCGATGGTTTTCTTGATTAGAGCAACAACGCTCCCTGGTAAATTCATTTCATCAATGTTGCTTGTTGTTTGATCATCAAACAGACGAACAACCGCACTCCAACCATCTACGGTTTTCTGTAGCTGCACTCTAAAGTCAATGAGGTAATTTAGATACTTCCCCGTTTCCTCGTTATATAAAGGCGTTAATCCCTGAGCGGCCGCCCAATCGGGCGGGAACTGCATAGAGAATCTGCCTTTAATAAGGTCTGAGTAAGCTACACCCTCCGGTAGACCACACATGGATGTTAGTCGTGAGCGTATAGCAGTATCTTTGCCTTCGAATAAATATCTAAGCATAGTTCTGCCAGTCTCAATATTGACGACCGTTCGCCCATGGCGTGAGTTGAAATAAATATCTGAACTCTTGGAAATAACCGCTTGAGCAATGATGCGTAAAAATTGTTTTGAAATCTTTGCAGATTCACCACCTGACGGAATACTGATCAGGTTTTCCAGTACAAATGCTTCAGGAAGCTCTAGAAGATCCCGAAATGAAGGCAACTCTAAGATGCTCATTGTGGGTAATATCTTTTGGCAAAGTTAACGGTATCTACTGCCTGCTGATTGATGTTGGCTCGCTGCTCATCACTTAGCTGGCCCTGTGGCACGACATAAGTTTGGCTGGAGCCATTAAGGTTTGCTCCAAATTGAGTCGCCGTGTTTCTTGCCTGTTGTTGCACATTCGCAATCTGTTCTGGCGTTAATGTTTGCGGAACTCGCACTTGTTGATTGACTTGCTGTGCAAAGCCTGCGCTAACAGTAAACAGTAATGTCAAAGACAATAATGATTTCATAGAGTTTCTTTCATAACTATTGAATAGTTTATAATATTCTAGCAGAAATATCCTTTTGTTTTTATAAAATATGTAAAAGATTGTATTTTTGGGATAAAAAAAGGGGCGTTTAAGCCCCCAACCTTTTATTGATCTAATGAGCCCTTTTTCCTAAACCCCCTTTTTTGGTGAAGGGTTTTGTACATGGAATTTGGGTTGGCGCCATAAAGCTCTGCAACTTGCTCAAAGCTTGCGCCCTTTTTAAGTAAATCTTCCCAACTGTTATAGCGATTCTCAACAACTTGTTCTCTGGTTACGCCAATTGACTTGCGATAGTAGTAGACCTTTAGGTTATGCAGTCCAAGTCGTTGTGCGATATCAGTATCTGCAAACCCAAGACTGAGTAAATCCTTGATAGCAATTTTATGCTCTTCAGATAGCTCACCGTAAGCGGGACGGTTAATGCTGCCGTCCTCAACCTGTTTTACCCAGTTTCGCAAGCATTCACTCGTAATACCAAGGCTCTGCGCTATTTCTTTAACCTTCTGGCCACTAGCCCGTCTTTGGTGATAAGACTCAACAGCGGCAATTTTTGAAGCTGTATCGGCTCGGGCTTTATTCGTGTTCAAAACCAAAATGAACCCCCAAAGCGCCTAAAACCACGAAGCGGTGCAGAAACGAACTTCTCAGGCAATCCATAATAAAAATCACTCAGTAGCTTATCGAGTCCTAGGGGTAAAAAATACTCATATGGGTCTGCAAAGCTCAAAAACGCCAGAATAGTAGCTGAAATTTTAGCAGGGAAAATAGCCTCAACAAGGAAGCGATAAAGCACCAAGCAAAGGTTAATGCTTAGCCATAACAATAACCAAATTGGTGTCATAAATAGTATAAAAAGAATGCGCATGTCTCGAATCTAGTAATAGTTGATAAAAAAGTCAATTAAATTTTCTATTTTTTGTCTTTTGGCTCAATGTTGAATACTGGTGGAGCGGTCATTGGGGTTGGCACAGTCGCATCCTCTGGCAGTGTTCCAACAGCTTTATTGAGCGCTAATCCAGCCTGTGCCGTTCCTTGTAGGGCTCCTTGCACCCCTGTATTTAGAGCAGTCGGTAATACTGCATTGTCATTGGTGGCGCTTAATCCTAAGTTAGCAGTTGCAAAGTTGTACTGGTCCCTCACAACACCTTCATTAGTATCTTCATCCTTTTTGATTCCCCGCTGGTTAGCCGTTGCCTTAACTTCAGCAACCCCAATTTTCCCACTGACCTTTTTCTCTGCGCCATTATCCTTAGGATTAAGGTCTGGGCTTAATGTGTAAGTATTTCCGGGAATGAAGGTATCGCCGCCAAATGCTTTGAAATCCAAGAAATGTCGATCCTCAGGAATATCATGAACATTAGCCTGAATGGATGGCAAATTATTGCTAAAACCAGAGGCAGGCATATGATTCATTAATGCAAAACTATCAAAAATTTGCTTTTGAGAAAGCAGTCCAACCATTCCATCCTCCCCAGCTAACCTTCCAGCAACAAAGTCTTGGTGTAGAGCTTGATATGCAGCGTAATCTTGATTTTTTAGTTCCTTCATTGTTTGAGAATTGCCAAAAGTACTTTGCCAATCACTCTCGACTGCCCCAAATTTAACTGGATCTGCTTTTTGTGCGGCGGCCATGTATTGTTGCCCCTGACCTAAAACATAGCCCTTTAGCTGATTTCCAGGTTCATTAATTGCATTTAATACTGTGCCTTCATTGATCTGAGTGCTATAGGCTGTTGCAGCATTTTTATTTTCGTCACTGCGCCCAGACGACTCTATGTGGCCATCTTTTCTAGAGACGGCTTCACTATATGCATTAATTTGATCAAGCTTATGAGCAAAGCTCTTTGCCTTCTCTGTATTTCCATGTTGATCATATTCCTTCTTATAGTCATGCGAAAGTGCTTCTTGACGCGCTTTTAATTTTTGCGTATCAGTCATCTTGCTCCAGTCTTGGCCTATGCGGTAATCATTTTGAGCGTAGGCATTAACTTCACCACCTGCCGAAGCTTCTGCTGATCCTTTAACCCTTCCGGCTGCTGGCACATCAGGTTTTTGTCCAGTATTTGAATTTGAGCCAGCCTTAGGCTTGGCTGTGGCACCTGGACGCTGAGTAGCCTCGGCATTTTGAGTATTGTTAGGACTCGGTGGTGTTCCGTGATTTTGCCCAGTCGAATGGTTTGCGCCCCCAGCACCACCAAGCGCTTCTTTGTATTCCTCTGGCGTTACTGTATTTAAGTTCGGCGCTAGTGAAGCTCCTTTCCCATTTAGCGCGGGGTTTTGTGTGTGCGGCAACCTAGGATTTACAGTCGAAGCTGGTCCCGCCTCGGGATGTCCACCAGTTCTTGAATATAAACCGCTTGGTGGCAGAGGGTTCTTTCTTTCAACTCCGCTATCAGGAGCGCCGCCATTACCCATTTGACCGTCGCCACCAATCCCCAGTCTTCCAACTAATCCAGCAATTGCTCTTGTGCCAGTGCTCGCTGTATTGCCACCACTTAAACCAATTTTCGTGGTTGCACTACTACTATCCCTATCGCTTGTTGAATCTCCAGTGCTGGTCCCAACCGTGGACTTATTCCCAGTCCCGCTAGTGTGAGAATAGACAAGCCCCTTGTGCCAACTCTCAGCATCAGACATGAGCTGAGTTCGGGTATTTTCGAGGCGAATTTGCTCTTGAACTTGATTTGATCGCGTTGCTGCCATTGCTCCAGCCTGAATATTGCCGGCGGTCATTGGAACCTGACCATTTGGCACAAAAAGCGAGTTACCACCAGCCTGTTTAATGTTGCCAAGGTAATTGTTACTATCAGTAAGCGCGGGAGCATTATTTAATTCAGGCGTAAAGAGTTTTTCATTAAATCGATCCTTTCCTGCCATTGCCTGCGAAACAGCAACAATGCCAGCGGCGGCACCAAACCCAAAGATGATTGCAATGAAAGTACCTATACTTGCCTGAATGGTTGACATAGCTCCTACGGATTGGCTTAGTACTGCGTACCATGCCGCAACCTGTGGATGAGTCATTGCCCCGTTTGCGGTAATCCAATCTAATTGCCGTCCAATGTAGTTGGACATCAAACCATTAACAACAGGCGCACCAATCGAATAAATAACAATAGGCCATAAAATGACATGGCTCATAGAGGTGATAGCCTTGCCAAGACCTTGCGCCCCACTAAACATGCACATAATAAGTAGCGGAACCATCAATACAACAGTAATTGGCCCCAGAAAATTTGGAAAACTGGCGGCGTAGGTCGTCAACTGAAAAGCATTGGCCGCATTATCTAAATTAGATTGCTCCTTCACCTTAATTTGTTCAGCTTGAATGAGGCAATTGGTTTTGCTAGTGCCAGACGCTTGTATACATTTTAAATTTTCATCTACAAGATCATAGAAAAGCATGTTGAGCACTTCTTTTGAGGCGTCTCTTTGGCCATTAGCAATAACAGATCCGAAAGCCTGTTGGACAGTAATTAACTTACCGAAATCATTTTGTACTGTTGTTGGCTCTGCCTTATTATCTGGTTTTACGGCTAATGCAGAAAATTGAGTGTTTGACAATCCAGATTGAACATTGGCTGCATATTGTGTAACTGCCGCTGCACACGGAACTATTTCTCCAGCATTGTTATTAAACAAAGGAATAGTGCCAGAGCTTTGTGCTGCATAACCTAAAATTACACCAACTGAAGTTGCTGAATTTTCATTAGATAGTTGAACGTACGGTGTGTTGGATTGTGGATTAGCAATATCGGCAGCCAATGAAGATGGGGCTGGTGTAAGACAATAGGCAATAATTTGATTTAGTTGATTACCAATACTTGCATCTACAGCCCCTGTATCAGCGGCAGGGGCAGTCAAGCCATTAGCAATAATCTTTCTTGCAGAAAGTAACGAATTGACTGGGTTTAAGAAGCCCTGCGCTCCCACACTAAGATCGGCACTACTAGCACCCGTGTCTTGTGTCACGGTTTCTAGCATCTTAGAAAAGCCATTGGTAAATAAATTGGTTGCTCCCCATTGCAAAAAGGAAGCTGCCATTGGCACATTATCAACCTCAGTAACCACCCCGCTTTGCATATCCTCTATCTGCAACTTCCAATTTGCAGCGCCTGTGAGCGACAGGGCAATTAAGCCTGAAATAATCATCGAAATGATCGATGTACCCATTCGTTTATTTGTTTCCTCGGCAGAAAGATTTACTGAGGAAGCAATTGCCCTAGCAAAACCAAATAAACTAGCGGCTACAGCAGTGCTCCATACAAATGCAATAAAGTTGCCGTTAGAACATAAACTCGCCACAGCATTGAAAGCCCATACCCAAGGGATTGATGATCCGGGTGCGTAGATTGTGTACATGATGTCCTACTTATTGGTAACGGAACTTAAATCGGTTGAATTTTTAAGCCATGTGATGAGGCTTTGTTGCTCTTGACTTGATGTGCATTGATCAATCTTTTTTTCATAATCCCTACGCAATTGAGCTAATGGTTCTTTGGTTTCAGTAAAGTCGTAGGAATTATTTGTTTGTGCTGTCAATGCCGCTTTGTAGATTGCTTGTCCAATCGAGGCAGCTAAGCAGTCTGCTATTGGTCGTCGTAACTTACGCGCAACCTGAACTTTTGCGTTTGCCCCAGACGCAGCAGGATTTTCTAGATAAGCCATCAGCGGCAATGGTGACCCCTTGATGAATGCTATTTGCGTTGAACTTAATGTTTGGGCAGTTTTACCGCCACCAAGAAGTACCCCAAGGATGGAATCAGAAGTAATGCCGCTTGCATCAGCGGGTTCAGCAGGCGTGCCAAATAACTGGATGTTAATAAAGCCATTAATTCCGGCATATGAAAAGTCATCACTTGATACCTGCGAACAAATCTGAGCATCAGGCCCTGGCTGAGATGCATCCCCATTGGTATTAATGCAGGTATACATTTTCAAAGGGGCATTACCTGTATCAATGCCGCCGCCAGCCACTAAATCACTAAGGGTAATTGTTGGCTTGAAGCGGCACGAGGATTTGGTTGAGTCCGGCGGCCCAGATCGACCTGTAGAGTTGATGCCGCCCGTGCTTGCTGTAGAAACACCATTATTTTGGCCATCACAAGGGAGACCTGCCACTGAAAATCCCGTTATAGAAACAAGAAGTCGATTATTGGGTGTATTTGGGTTGGATGAGTCTTGCATATCGGATGGCAAACCAATAGCCCCCAGCATTGAACCAGCACCACTAGCTACGACACCTTTCCACACATTGTTGCCAGAAAATTGATTAAACGATGCCGCTTTTTTAAGATAAGCATCGGCCTGTTGCAAATATCCAGTGGGTCCGTCTAATGCTGAAAATGCATCACCAAAAATACCTTGATTTGCAGCATTAATATTCCCATCTCCATTAACATTCATGCCTAATGCTTTTGCGGAAGTGTCAACAATCATATGGGCAAGATTGCATGAGTTCTTTGCTAACTTATTTAGATCTTGAATAACCGCTTGAAACTCGCTTATTAAATGTGAGAGCTGAGGAAAGATTGTTTGAATACCAATCTTAAATGCGAGCCCCACTGAATTTGTAGCAACTGCTTTCATCAAAGTTACTAAAGCTTGACCATTAATAAAGCTGAAACTACCTCCATACAGGTCGAGACCACCACACCCAGAATTGGCACGCATAGGATCGAATGAGATTAAATTAGCCGTCACAATTGGCGTCCTAATTGAAGCCCCACCACCCGTAAATCCTACGCGATCATTCGTCGATAGAGCTGAAGCAGAGGTAGTATTTGAGAAAAATACGCTACTGAGATTTCCCAGTACATCGTTCGCATAACTTGCATTACTCACAAAAAAAGAGGTGAGTAATAAGCTGCAAAGTAGTTTCTTTGCTTTCATTGTGCTTGTCCTTGATCGGGTGGATTTTTAAATGCTTTTTCGAGGATTGGTTGATATGCCTTGGTAAAGTTCATGTCGCCGCCAACAGTTAGCCCATTAAGATCTTGTGATGAAGCAACACCGTAGTTCCAAGGATTCATCTTTTGGGCAACCTCTTTGGAGAGGGCTTTTGACTTGAAGGCAGCATATGAAATGTTTTTAACCATCTGGTCTACCGCATAAAAACCGTAGCTGACAATGACATATTTATTGTTATCAACACCCTTTTCAACCTTATTGGCATCAGGTTTAATAACAAGCACGGTTACTGGAGTGAGTTGTAGTTT
>CAIYZI010000483.1 GCA_903930665.1 uncultured beta proteobacterium | reverse complement strand
TGGTTATAGTGATCCCTCCATTGTTTGGTGAGAACCTTGGCTTCTTCTAAGTTGTAAAAGATCTCTCCATTGAGAAGTTCATCTCTAAGGGTTCCATTAAAGCTTTCGCAAAAGCCAGGGGCTTTGTATGAATATAATCCTGCCTTACTTCGCATCCCATTTAATTGGAACGGATTCATTGATAACAAGTTGGAGAACTAATTTTTCCCTACATAATAATTATGCGCAGGACCTCATGTCGAACCAATTAACTCAGTCAAGACTGGCCCCTTTAGCTTTCGCATACTCAAAAAACTGATCAACAGCACTTTCTCTGTCTATCGGCACATAAAATTTAACGTCATCCCCATACTCAAGCGGGGATTCAAAAAAATCATGCTCAAATAAATGGGCCGTTCCCCATTTTGACGCCATTCTTCCGGGCGCCACAGAAAGGCCAATATGTGTAATTTTGTCTGAAACACGATAAATAACTAAGCAATTTTCTGATTCATGCATTTCCTGTAAATGCCCTGAGTCAATTAGCATCTGCAGATAGCCAGTATCCATGAAAATATCTAATGACCTATCAGCACCATAGGTCAAATGCACTAATAATTGATATAGATCTGCGTGATCCTGGAGTCCAAGCGCGTACATAACACAGTTATATCTCAAATCGGACTCTGAGTTGCTAAGCATAACAACCGAATGCTCAAACCCTTCTCGAAGCACTTCTATCTGAGTAAGTTGTTCAGCTCTATCAAGAGTAGCTAATTCACTAAGCGATCTACGAAGCAAAATATCCATTACTTTTACCATTCAATCTGAAAAATGGTCAAACCACTGTAGATCTTTTGGATCAATATGAATAGTTTTTCTAAATTCATCACAAAACATCTAAAAGCAAGATAAATTTAAAAAGGTATATCACCATCATCTAGGCCCGCATCTTTAGCAGCGCCACCAACATTCATCTTTACCTCTAGAGCCTTGAGAAACCGAATCGATGCGGCAACATGATTAAAGATTAATAAACTTTCTTCGTAGTTAAGAATCGGATTATCGTGCGCCAAACTCATGTTATTGCGAACGTCATTAAATGCTTCCAAAACTGAAATGCTAGATCTCAAAATACGCTCGGTCATTATCGATTGAAGGTGCCCACGCTCTCGCAGTACGCGGACATATTCCCCAAATACGCTATGAAGAGGCTTGTCTCGGCTAACACTAATTCCATGAGATCCGCAGGCATTTCTAACAAATTTCATCACAAACGTATGAAGACGGTCAAGCGCCCTCTCTGGTTGATTTTTCTCGATTGCTTCGCGCACTTGAGCTGCCAGAACTTCAAAATCACGCTCATCATCAGTTGCAGTCAAGGCATCTAATTCAGCCACAGGTAAATCATCAAGCAAACGCGTTGCAATTTTGCAGCAGTCATCCACTAACGCTAAGCCATCCTCAGGAAAACAAGATTCGTCTCTAGCGTAATCGATTAAGCCCTTAATAACCCGTCCAACACTATGATTTGCCTCAAGACCCCAAAAAGCACGCATACGATTAGCCTTAGATGATCCGCCCTGTCGATAGTACTCAGCATCAATTTCGATCCGATATTCATCAAAAAAATCTCGAAATGTTCTGTCCGAGAAATTTAGTACATAACCACTACTCATCCCAAGTAGTTTTTCTAGCTTTCGCCGTTCCACTCCACTCAGATCGGACATTTATTACCCCATATGTCTATATGCTCAATTATGCCCAGATCCCCTACTTTGCCGGATCAACAGAAGATAATTCAAACACGTCCACGCATTCTTTAACAAATTGGTCAACCGCATCGATTTGCCTGGATATCCCCGCATTTACCGCTTCTTGATAGGCCTTTTCATCAAGAGGCAAATCCAACTCCTTGCGAACGGCAAGCAATAAAGGCGGAATAAGCGCACTGACCTTTTGGCTGTATTCCACACACTGCTTCATAAAGATCAACTGGTTTTGAGAAAACTGCTTACTGAGTTTTCCATGCTGGACAACAGATTGTTGAACGGAATCTGCCTCAAACTGATAGTTTTTCTGAAGAACACCCCATTTTTGAGGATCCTTTGCACCTTCAAGATTAAATTGCTTCATCAACTCTAAAGTGCCATCTCTTTGCCTGGCGTAAAGCTCAATATCTCTTAATACGAGGTCCCGCTCAACCTTATCCTTAAATATTCTTGCTCTATCGGTAAATAACTTGAAATAAATTGCGGATAGCTCATTTGTAAAATTATTTAAGGCCTTGATGGTCTCGAAACTGCCAATGACATGAACTTTGGCAATGACCGATGACTTTTCTGAATAAGGCTTCACAACAGCCTCATCATGCATCTCAAAATTGGCAAAATTGCCAATCACGGTTATCCCCTGAGAAACGGCCTCTGCAGCTGCTAAATAAACATCTTTTTTCAGAGATAATTCGCGTTCTTTAGCCTTAAGCTCGCGATCATATTCAAATTGATTGAGTAAACGCTTATCGCTAGAGCGGTTGGTGAGCATGACGCCAAGGGTAGAAAAGAAAGAACCGGCCAATACACCCCAAAAGGTTGCTGGAATCGCCTTTATTATTTCGATCATGGGGCGCCTGATTTGGTTTAAAAACAATAACTAATTTTTTATCAGATCCAACTAGCTTAAGCAATAGAAAACATGAGCTTTATACAACCCTCAGCGATACGCATTCAACCTAAATTAATCTGCAGTGTTACAGTCGATCGAACTTCCGAGATAACGTTATTAAGTGACATAAAAAGAAGCATCTCTACTAAATACGGCTTGGACCTAGGACCATAAACCTCAAGCGAGAGTTCTTTAATCAGCCGGCAATAATCGTGATACGCAGACTTGTGACTTCTATACTCATAACTTCGATCTGAAAGACTAAAAATTGTTTCCAAATCTAACTTCACCAACTCTTTATTGCGCCCGGCAGGCTGAGGAAATAATTCCACCTCACTTGCGTAATTAAACAAAAACCAATTCAGGCAATAAATAACGCGAGAATCATAGATTACAAATTGATCTGGCTTAACAAATGATGCCACCTTAGAGAGGGACGAAATACACTCAAATGTATTCTTAGTTAACGCACCTTTGTCCAACTGAGACAAAAATAATCTAATTCGTTCATCGTTTTTTTCAGTCTTTTTAAATGAACCAATTCCACCCCAGTCCTGTATCGCCCAATAATGACTTTTTAAGCTTTCATCATTGGCTATAACCGCATGGAAGTGATCTTTCAGATAAATGTTTTTTTGATAATTAGATTTGACGGTGCCCGGAAAATCTATAGGGCAACTATCCGGAAATGGCCATATTTCTTCATCTTGCATAGAAAAACTATTACTCAAAGACTTTAGTTTGTTTATTAATTGTTCCATAAAAGTTGAAAAATGGTAGTTATGGCAACTCAGGCAATCCAAGCTCCCTTAAAAATTTGTTGTGAGCTTTTTTTGCACTTGTAATTTGACCCTCTAGTTCGATCAAGCTCTCATTAACTATACCCAGGTCAACATTCTCATCTTCAACGGCCGTACTGATATAGCGAGAGATATTAAGGTTGAAATCATTTTTCTCAATTTCCTCCATTGAGACACGCTTTGAATAGCGATCTTCCTGTTCTCGAAATTGATAGGCATGAATAATCTTATTAATGTGCTCTGGTAGGAGCTTGTTTTGACGCTTGCCTTTTTCAAAATGCTCAGCAGCATTAATAAAAAGTACATCATCAAATTTCTTGCACTTTTTGAGAACCAAAATACATACGGGAATGCCTGTGGAAAAGAATAAATTAGCTGGTAAGCCAATAACCGCATCGATATTTCCGTCTTTTAATAACTTGGCACGAATGCGCTCCTCTGCCCCACCACGAAATAGGACACCATGCGGCAAAATAATAGCCATGGTGCCTTCATCGCTTAAAAAATGAAAGCCATGCAATAAAAACGCAAAGTCGGCCGCAGACTTTGGTGCCAAGCCATAACTTTTAAATCGAAAATCTTCACCCAAAGACTCAGAAGGCTCCCAGCGGTAACTAAATGGTGGATTAGCTACAACGGCATCACACTGCAATTTCTTGGCTGGGTTCATCTCATTTAAAAGATCCCAGTCATTCTTAAGGGAATCGCCATGGTGAATCTCAAACTCCGTATCTTTGACGCCGTGGAGCAGCATATTCATGCGTGCCAAGTTATAGGTGGTGATATTGGATTCTTGACCATAGATCTTCCCAACACCATACGCGCCAAGCTGTTTGCGTACATTAAGCAAGAGTGATCCTGAGCCGCAAGCAAAATCCAGCACCTTATTGAGCCTTTTCTTTTTACCAGCTGCGGGATTTTGACTGTCAAGGGTAACGATTTCAGATAGGATCCTAGAAATTTGCTGTGGGGTATAAAACTCCCCTGCTTTCTTACCTGACCCTGCGGCAAACTGCCCAATCAGATACTCATAGGCATCACCTAAAATGTCACTATCAGTAGAAAACCCAGCGATTCCTTCGGCAATTTTAGAAATAATGGTGCAAAGCTTGGCATTACGCTCAGTGTAGTTTTTTCCCAGCTTATCTGAACTCAGATTAATTTCAGAGAATAGCCCCTGGAAGGTGCTATCAAAGGATTGATTTTCAATATATTTAAAACCACGCTCTAAGGCATGGAGCATTTCCCCATCTTGCACCCTAGCCTGTTCAGCAATGCTACTCCACAAAAATTGAGGCTCAATTACATAATGCACCTTACGGCGCATTTGCTTTTCAAATTCAACAACATCATCTGCATTTTTTTCATACCAAATTGCTAGGGGGGCACGCTTATCCCCCTCCTTTGCCTTGGGGTAATCCTTGCCCAACTCTTTTTGAGCTGCAACTTCATAGTTATCCGATAGATAACGTAAAAATAAAAAGGAGAGCATGTAGTCGCGAAAATCATCCGCATTCATGGACCCGCGTAGGTCATCGGCAATACCCCAGAGTGTTTTACCCAATTCTTTCTGTTCGTGCTCGGTCATTATATTTACTCAGTACCAGTAGTTATGGATGGCGTAGATGCTACATTCTCATTTAATAATGCAGGGAGATCAAATTGATGTTTATTTAAAAAAGCAGAAAGAATATCGCGGAAGAGTTTTTTATTGTCATCCAACATCTCCATAGGTTCAAAAAGCGAATATTTCCCGTGGCTCAATAGATTTAACGCGCGAGAGAACAGCGCCTCATCTTCAACACCCTCAAGACAATCCGAAAAATCCTTTTTTCCAAAAAAAGTTGCCGTCTTTTCAAGAATACTACGAAGCATGTTGAAGTGATATGTATAAAGTTTTCCAGAGTCAGCAGCTGCTCGAATTTCACTAAGCATTGCCACATGATGGAAAAAAGGCGTCTCATCGGTCGCACGCAGCGTAAGAATCTCACTCTCATTTGTGCGATATAAAAAATACCGCTTTGTCTTTGCGGTTTTCAGCTCATTAAAAATTACATTGAAAAATAATGCGTGATGAGATGAAATGACTGCCTTAATTTTTCCCTTGGCCTTACGAAGCAAGCTAGCCAAATCGCTGGCAACAGCAATGGCATTGTTATCATCCAAGGAAGAAATGGGATCGTCAACATAGAAATATTTGACCCATTCATAAGATGGATGCGAATCAATTACCCGCTCACATATTGCCATGAATAAACACCAAACAAATATATTTTCTTCACCTCGTGAAATTTTGATGTGCTCTGCCTCCCCCTTCCGAAACGAAACCGTCCAATTGATGTAGTCAATATCAAAATCCAAATCCGTATATCTGCCTAGATAAACCTGAATACTTTCGTCAAGCGCAAGATCTTTAATGGCAGAAAAAAATCGGGAGTCGGAATTGAGCTTAAGGACTCTCCTACTGTCACCCTGAAGATCGTTATCCCAAACAAAGAGATCCTCGGTATAAGCATTAAAGTAAAGCGTATCA
>CAIYZI010000482.1 GCA_903930665.1 uncultured beta proteobacterium | reverse complement strand
TTCAGACATGTATATTCACTTTGTGCCGTCAGAAGGCCCGACGGGTTAGGTTATAAAAGCCTCAAGAAACACGCTAATTTGATCAATCGCGTTGTGGAGTTTCTTAAGACACCAAAACAACTACCTTACTTCTATATCTACTTCTACTTCTTGCAATAATTAAGCCGGCTTTGATTGATACCAATCTAAAACTATCTTCACTGCTTGATCTATCGACAACTCTGACGTATCAAGCACTTGCGCACCCGGAGCAATCAACAAAGGTGCTGCACCGCGACTACTATCGCGAGCATCACGCTCTTGTAAATCCTGCAAAAGGACGTCAAGTTTAGCAGAAATTCCCTTAGCTATCAATTGCTTATACCGACGTTCAGCTCTGGCAGCAGCAGTTGCAGTTAAGAAAATCTTCAAGCTAGCATCCGGAAATATCACGCTAGCCATATCCCGACCGTCGGCTACTAGGCCTGGAGCCTTCCGAAAGTCCTGCTGGACCCCGACCAAGGCCTCTCTCACCTCAGGATGAATCGCTATTGCCGAGGCCCGCAAGCCAATGCTTTCTGTCCGAATGGTCTCGGTAACTACCTCGCCATTTAAGATAATTTGCCCTTTTTCGAAGGAAATCACCAGTTTTTGCGCTAAAAGACCCAGTTTTTGGCCATTTTGAGTATCAATTGCCTCTTTTTCACTTGCCAGAGCCACTAAGCGATACAAAGCCCCGCTATCTAAATAATGAAAACCTAGCTTCTCAGCCACCAAAGAGGCAACCGTCCCTTTTCCCGAGGCGGTAGGCCCATCAATAGCGATTACAGGAATAGGGAGTTCAGTCATTGGATATTAGGAGACGATGGCCTCAAATTCAGAAAAATACGTTGGGAAGGTTTTGGCCACGCAATTAGGATCATTGATTTTTAAGGCATTTGGCCCAAAAGCCGCTAAAGAAAAGCACATTGCCATACGATGATCGTCATAAGTATCAATACCCTCAGCTGGCGAACGCCAGTCAGCAAGAGATGGGGGTGCTTCCACAACAATATAGTCCACACCCTCCTCTACGATAGCCCCTAGCTTCTTGAGCTCTTTTGCCATCGCTGCTATACGATCCGTTTCTTTTACGCGCCAACTGGCAATACCATTTAAGCGTGTAGGGCCATCAGCGAATAAAGCGGCAATCGCCAGCGTCATCGCAGCATCAGGAATCTCCGTGCAATCAATAGTGATGCCATTGAGCTTTCCATTGGGATTTTTAACCCCCGATACCTCAATCCAATCTTCACCTGAAGTAATCTTGGCACCCATCAGAGCAAGCGCGTCTGCAAATGCCACATCACCTTGAATACTGTCACTGCCTACGCCTAGTACACGAACTGGACCACCGCCAATTGCACCCAAGGCTAAGAAATAAGATGCTGATGAGGCATCCCCCTCCACCAATAGCTGGCCAGGAGTTTTATAAACTACGCCGCCAGCATTTGCTGGAATAACAAAGGACTGTGCATCTGGACATTGCACCCGCACACCAAAGCGCGCCATTAACTTCAAAGTAATTTCGATATATGGCCGGGAAATTAATTCTCCAATCACTTCAATGCGAACTGGGTTCTTAGCAACCAAAGGCAAAGACATTAAGAGTGCAGTTAAGAATTGACTCGATACATTTCCGCGTACCTTTACAACATCCTGAATGTGAATCGCTGCGGCAGAAATCTGAATCGGCGGGTAACCTTCTTCAAGTTCATAGGTGATGTCAGCGCCGACTTGACGCAGACCATCTACTAAATCTTGAATGGGTCGCTCATGCATGCGTGCAACACCGGATAAGCGATAGCTTCCACCCTGCATAGCAAGCGCCGCTGTCAAGGGACGAATCGCCGTTCCCGCATTTCCCATAAAGAGATCTGCTTCACGAATAGGAAATTTCCCACTACAACCATCAATCACGCAGATATGATTTTCTTGATCCTGAACCACTAAACCCAATTGACGCAAAGCATTACGCATTACTTGCGTGTCATCTGCATCTAACAAATTTTTGAGAGTGGTCTGACCAGATGAAAGTGCGGCCAAGAGCAAGGCACGGTTTGAAATACTTTTTGATCCCGGTAAAACAATCGAACCTTGAGCTTGGATAAATGGGCCAATCTCAGTGAAAGGTAAACTACTCATCAAATCACATCCAAATCTTGACGTGCTTGGCTAGCCTTTTTAAACAACTTCTCCAAGCCAGTGCCATCGTTATCTGCAATCAATTTACGCATATGCTGAACGATAGCCAAATATTGATCTAACTCTTTCAAAATAGAGGTGCGATTGCCCAAGCAAATATCACGCCACATCTCTGGACTAGAGGCAGCAATACGCGTGAAGTCTTTAAAACCTGCGCCAACATGATCAAGCTTTTGCTCTGCATCTTCTGAATTAATCACGCTAGCCATCAGCGCGTAGGAAAGAATGTGCGGTAAATGTGAGACAGCTGCATAAATCGCATCATGCTGAACAGAAGAAATTCTCTTGACTACCGCGCCTACAGATTGCCAAAAATCTTCAATCAAAGCAGTGTCTTCTGGTGAGTTTTCTTGTAAAGGGCAAATGATGGTTTGCTTACCTTCAAATAGATTGGCCTTGGCCGCAATGGCGCCATGCTGTGCACCACCAGCAATTGGATGAGCTGGCACAAACTGACAAGCTTTCTTACCCAGCACTTCTTTAGCCGCCAAAATCACGTCGCCCTTGGTGCTGCCAGCATCGGTCAACATTGTCTTAGGCTCTAAGTACGGCTCTATTGTTTCAAATGCAGCGCGCATCTGAGCAACGGGGACACACAGAACAATGACATCGGAATGTTTGGCAGCTTCAACCAAATCGACTACGCCATCTATCGCGCCCATCTTTAAGGCTTGATCTAGATTCTCTTTACTACGTCCCACACCTAAGACTTGATTTACGACACCCGCTTGCTTGAGAGCCAAACCTAAAGAGGCTCCAATTAAACCAACGCCAACAATAGATACGGTACCGAAATTGGTCACGGTTTTAGTAATAGTCATTTTGCTGAATTTAAAATATCACCAAGAGCAGCGATGAAAGCAGCATTCTCCTCCGGCAAACCAATAGAAATACGCAACCATTGTGGCAAACCATAATTTCCTACGGGACGAACAATAATGCCGCGTTTTAATAAGGCTAAATTAATGCGAACTCCAGCCTGATCGTCATCGCCAACCTTCACTAATACAAAGTTACCGGCTGATGGTAAATAAATCAACCCAAGCTCATCAAAGGCTTTAGTGAGTTGATCGTAACCACTGCGATTAATGTCAAAACCTTGCTGTAAAAAAGCTGTGTCTTGAAATGCGGCAATCGCTGCAGCTTGCGCAAGGCTGTTGACATTAAATGGCTGGCGAATGCGATTGAGCAAGTCTGTCAAAGCCGGTTGTGCAACGCCATAACCAATACGTAGGCCAGCCAAGCCATAAGCTTTAGAAAAGCTGCGTGACAAAATCATATTGGGGAAACGCTTAACCCAAGCAATGGCGTCATAGCGCTGCTCGGGAGTAAGGTACTCGTTATAGGCCTCGTCCAAGACCACCACAACATGAGATGGAACTGCTAATAAAAAATCTTCAATCTCTTTAGCACTTAAATAGCTACCAGTAGGATTATTGGGATTGGCTACGAAAACCAATTTCGCCTTATCACCGGAAGCTTCAATAGCTTTGAGCATGGCATCTAAGTCATGACCATAAGAATCGGTTGGGGCCACTTCAATAGCCCGTGCGCCTACTGCTTGTGTTGCAAGTGGATACACCGCAAAAGCATGGCGAGAGAAAATGACATCATCGCCGGCCTGTGCAACAGCACGAGCAGCCAATTCTAAAATATCGTTGCTACCATTACCCAGAGTAATCCAATCTGTAGGCACCCCCAAACGTTCCGAGAGAACGTTCTTTAACTCAAAGCCATTGGAATCTGGATAACGACCTAATTCACTAGCTGCTTTTAGGATTGCTTCTTGCGCAGACTTTGGCATGCCCAATGGATTTTCATTGGACGCCAATTTGACAATCTTGCTTTCATCCAAACCATACTCACGAGCAACTTCGCTAATGGGTCGTCCGCCAATGTAGGGCGCAATGGCTTGTATATGCTTTAAACCCAACTTTGAAGTCATGATGAAATAATTCTGTAAGTGCTCGGCAATTAAGTTACCGAATGTGGATATGAGCCTAATTTTTTATAAAAGGCTGCGGTATCTTTTAATTCCTCTAAGGCTTTTGCCACCTTAGCGTCATCAGCGTGCCCAGCAACATCAATATAAAAGTGATATTCCCAAGTGCCCTTGCGTGCAGGACGAGACTCAAAGCGATTCATGGATACCCCGTGCTTTGCAAGAGGTTGCAATAAACGATGTACCGCCCCCGGTTGATTGTCAACCGAAAGCACGAGTGAAGTTTGATCATGTCCCGTTGGCTGACAGAGATAACTACCAATCACGACAAAACGCGTACGGTTATGTGGATCATCCTGAATGCGTGAGGCTACTGCTTGGAGCTCATAAGCCACTTGTGCAGGATCACCAGCAATAGCTGCTACAGTAGGATCTGCAGCAGCTATACGCGCAGCTTCGGCATTACTACTGACTGCTTGTCGTTTTAACTCTGGTGCATGTTCGCTGAGCCACTGTTGGCATTGCGCAAGAGCTTGCGCATGCGCACAAACTGTTGTCACACCCTCCAGGGTCCCGCTTTTAGTTAATAAGTGATGACGTATCGGCAAAACTACCTCACCGCTAATTTGCATTGGTGAATCGAGCAGCAAATCCAAGGTACGCGAGATCGCGCCCTCACTTGAATTTTCAACAGGGACAACGCCAAATTGTGCCGCGCCTTTTTCAACCGCTTTAAACACTTCATCAATACTGACACAGGGCAAACCTGCAATAGAGTGTCCAAAATACGTTTGCGCAGCTTGCTCAGAAAAAGTTCCAACTGGACCGAGGTAAGCAATCGTTTGACGAGCTTCTAATGCCCTGCAGGCTGACATCACTTCACGCCAAATAGCAGCGATGCTATCGGGCAGCAGAGGCCCTGCATTAATGTCTTGTAAACGCGCAACAACTTGACGCTCACGCTCAGGACGAAACACTGGAGAAGCAAAGCCACCCTTAACGTGACCAACCTCTTGCGCTGCTTGTGCGCGCTTTGTGAGTAAATCTAAAATCTGCGCATCTAAGGAGTCAATCTTTTCACGCAAAGGCGCTAGGCGCTGTTCTTCAGTGCTCATTAAGCTCGTCTTTCAAAGTCGCGCATAAACTCAAGCAAGGCCTTTACACCTTCAAGCGGCATAGCGTTATAAATACTGGCGCGCATACCGCCTGCAGCCTTATGGCCACGCAATGCGACTAGTCCAGCAGCATTAGATTGCGCTAAAAACTCAGCATTGAGATTCTCATCTTTGAGAAAAAATGTCACATTCATTCGTGAGCGATATTCTTTGGCAACACGATTCTCATACAAGCTACTTTGATCTATAAAGCTGTAGAGCAAATCCGCTTTTTCTTGATTGCGTTTTTCAATTACCTTTACGCCACCTTGCTTTAATAGCCATTTAAATCCAAGGCCAGCCATATAGATAGCAAATGTTGGGGGCGTATTTAACATGGATTGATTAGCTGCTTGTTTTGCCCAATCCCAAATCGATGGCGTGATCTTCATGCTGTGACCAAGCAAATCTTTACGTACGATCACAATTGTTACGCCAGATGGTCCAATATTTTTCTGAGCTCCGCCAAACCAAACACCGCACTTAGTGATATCCATCTCTTTAGAGAGAATATTGCTAGAGATATCCGCGACCAATGGCGTACTACCAACATCAGGCACATCTGGAAACTCTACCCCACCAATAGTTTCATTGGCGCAGTAATGTACGTAAGCCGCATCATCAGATAATTGCCAAGTGGAACGCGCTGGAATCGTATTAAATTTTTCACCAGCAGATGAAGCAACTAAATGCGCTACACCATACTTATCGGCTTCTTTGTAGGATTTTTCTGACCAAATTCCTGTCACCAAAAAATCTGCCTTCGGGCCATTTTTGGCTAAAGGCATCAAATTCATTGGGATAGCCGCATTTTGACCAATGCCGCCACCTTGCAATAATAAAATCTCGTAGGTATCAGGGATATTTATCAAGGTGCGCAAGTCTTGTAAGACTTCTTCATAAAGAGCCATGAACTCTTTACCTCGATGACTTACCTCCATTACGCTGGTACCTAAACCCTGCCAATTCAGTAGCTCATCAGCAGCCTGCTGCAATACCTCTTCGGGTACGGTAGCAGGCCCCGCAGCGAAATTAAAAATGCGGCGGTCAAACGTCATGATGAATTATTGGTCCTTTATGAATGCCGATTAGGCATCACCAGCTTCGCTAGTATTTGAATCAACAGCTGGATCAGCAGCAACATCAACCTCAAGCGCATCCTCAGCATCACCCTCATCGTCAGAGTCACCTTCAGCAATGCGCTGTAAACCTGATAAACGCGTACCTTCGTCCACGTTAATCAAAGTAACGCCTTGAGTAGCACGACCCATTTCACGAATTTCAGAAACACGAGTGCGCACCAAGATACCGCCTGTCGTAATCAACATAATTTGATCTTCAGGAGATACCAAGGCTGCAGCAACAACTTTACCGTTACGGTCAGATGTCTGAATCGCGATCATGCCTTTAGTGCCACGACCATGACGAGTGTATTCACCAATTGGAGTGCGTTTACCGTAACCATTTTCGGTTGCCGTTAATACACTGTTAGGAATAGTGACAGCATCTACATCAACTGTGCCAGCGTCAACACCTTCAGTCACCTCAGCTGCTTCCGCTGGTGCTACCAGCATTGCGATAACTTGATGGCCTTCACCTAGATTCATACCGCGCACACCACGCGCTGTACGACCCATTGGGCGAACATCATTCTCATCAAAACGCACTGCTTTTCCAGCGTCGGAGAACAACATCACATCATGTTGACCATCAGTAATTGCTGCGCCAACCAAGAAGTCATTCTCATTCAAATCGACAGCAATAATTCCAGCTTTACGGGGATTAGAGAAGTCAGATAAGCGCGTCTTCTTAACTGTGCCTAAGCTAGTTGCCATAAAGACATAATGATCGTCTTGGTAGCCTTTGATTGGCAGAATGACGGTAATTTTTTCACCCTCAATGAGCGGGAACATATTGACAATAGGTTTGCCACGTGAAATACGGCTACCTTGTGGCACTTCCCATACTTTGAGCCAATACATGCGACCACGATCTGAGAAACACAGGATGATGTCATGCGTATTTGCGACGAATAAGGTTTCAATCCAATCCTCATTCTTGGTAGCTGTGGCCTGCTTGCCACGGCCTCCACGTTTCTGCGCGCGATATTCACTCAATGGCTGGCTCTTCATATAGCCAGTATTAGAAAGCGTGACCACCATGTCTTGTGGAGTAATTAAATCTTCCGTAAACAACTCAGTAGCATTCATTTCGATGAATGAACGACGACCACTATCTCCACCAGCAATACCGAACTCTGCTTGAACTTCTTTAAGCTCGCTTTCAATCACTTGTGTAACGCGCTCTGGTTTAGAGAGCAAGTCGAGCAAGTCAGAGATCTCTGCCATTACATCTTTGTACTCATTGACAATCTTGTCTTGCTCAAGGCCAGTCAAGCGTTGTAAACGCATTTGCAAAATTTCTTGCGCCTGGCTATCAGACAAGCGATATAAGCCTGTAGTCTGCATACCGTACTCAGGCAATAGGCCTTCAGGGCGATACGCATTGCGACCACCTGGCGTATCCGTCTCTGCACGTGCCAACATCTCACGCACCATTGAAGAATCCCAGGCTTTGCTCATTAATTCTTGTTTAGCAATGGCAGGATTAGCAGCAGCTTTGATGATGGCAATAAATTCATCAATATTTGCCAGAGCAACCGCTAAACCTTCTAATACGTGACCACGTTCACGGGCTTTGCGTAATTCAAAAATCGTGCGACGTGTAACGACTTCACGGCGATGCTGCAAGAAGTATTCAAGCATTTGCTTCAGATTTAACAAACGTGGCTGGTTATCTACCAAAGCCACCATGTTCATGCCAAAGTTATCTTGTAACTGAGTGCTCTTATAGAGATTATTAAGAACAACTTCAGGAACTTCTCCGCGTTTGAGCTCAATGACTACGCGCATACCTGACTTGTCAGATTCATCACGTAAATCAGAGATACCTTCAACTTTTTTCTCGTTTACCAGCTCGGCAATACGTTCAAGGAGGTTCTTTTTATTAACCTGATATGGCAATTCATCAACGATGATCGCCTGACGTGCGCCTTTATCAATATCTTCAAAGTGCGTTTTAGCCCTCATCACCACACGGCCGCGTCCTGTGCGATAACCTTCACGAACACCTTGAACGCCATAAATAATTCCGGCGGTCGGGAAATCTGGAGCAGGAATGATCTCAATGAGCTCGTCAATCGTACATTCAGGGTTGTGTAAGACATGTAAACAGGCAG
>CAIYZI010000481.1 GCA_903930665.1 uncultured beta proteobacterium | reverse complement strand
CGAGCAAAGGCAGAAAACAACACTTTAGGAATGTCGGGTTGACGGGGGATACTACAATTCGCCGCCCCCAAATGGATATAATCTTTACAAAGAAATAGTTGGAAATCGAGAGTAGGCCGCAAATAGGTAATATTTGGGTTATTGCTCTTCAAATAACTGATTTTGTAGGATGATTAGTCTAAAGATGAGTAAAACAGCCTTAATTTGTGGGGTCACCGGCCAAGATGGCCCTTATTTAGCTCAACTCCTGCTCTCTAAAGGCTATAAGGTCATCGGGACTTCGCGTGATGCTGAGGCCAGTACCTTTTCTAATCTATACAAATTAGGCCTTAAATCTCAGGTCACTTTGACCTCCATGTCGTTGAATGACTTTCGTAGTGTTCTACAAGTCATCACCAAATACGAGCCTGTTGAAATTTATAACTTATCAGGACAAAGTTCGGTTGCTCTTTCCTTTAGTCAGCCTGTTGAAACGATGGAAAGTATTTCCGCTGGGGTTCTCAATTTATTAGAAGCAGTGCGCTTTACTAATAAAAAGATCCGGGTGTATAACGCCGGTTCTGGGGAGGCTTTTGGCGATACGGGTGAAGAGCCAGCCAATGAAGAAACAGCTTTTCGACCACGGAGTCCCTACGCGGTAGCAAAAGCAGCTAGCTTTTGGCAAGTGGAGAACTATCGAGAAGCTTACGATTTATTTGCTTGTACGGGCTTACTTTTTAATCATGAGTCCCCACTTCGTCCACAGCGTTTTGTGACACAAAAAATTATTAATGGCGCAAAAGAAATTGCAGCTGGTAATTTAAAGTATATAGTCTTGGGTAATTTAGATATTATGCGCGATTGGGGCTGGGCACCCGAGTACGTTGAAGCAATGTGGCTGATGCTGCAAACTCAAGCGGCTAATGATTATGTTATTGCAACAGGCGCCTCATATTCGCTTGAGAAGTTCGTAGAAAAATCGTTTGAGCTTTACGGGCTCGATTGGAAAAAATATGTTCAGGTCGACAAATCTTTTTTTAGACCCCTCGATATCAATATCAGCAAAGCTGATCCAAGTAAGGCAAAGGCTCAATTATCCTGGCAAGCAAAAACCACGCTAGATCAAGTGATTAGCGGAATGGCGGCAGGAGCTTATTGAGTGACTAATCTACATCTGACCAGGGCAATAAATCCCAATGAATAAGCATTCAATTTCTCCATTGGAAATGATTATAAGTTTTTGGCGTAACCGCGCCTTAATCTACGCTCTAACTAAACGAGAAATTACTGGCAGATACCGAGGCTCCTATTTTGGAATCCTTTGGTCTTTTATTAACCCCATCTTTATGCTCTTGGTGTATACGATTTTTTTTGGCCACATATTGCAAGTAAAGTGGGGTGCGGGGGAAGATTCTAATGTCCAGTTTGGCTTGATCTTATTTGCAGGGCTAATCATGTTTAACTTTTTTTCTGAAAGTTTAAATAGGGCCCCAGCACTCATTTTAAATAATCCCAATTTTGTAAAAAAAGTAGTCTTTCCAATAGAGGTTCTCCCCTGGATTTCTGTGGGTGCTGCCTTGTTTCATTTATTAATTAGTTTGATCGCTTGGTTTTTAGGATACGTCTTCTTTGTAGGGGTTCCTCAAGGCACATTCCCTTTGGCATTAGCAATCATGATTCCCCCTGTATTTTTAACTATGGGTTTTTCATGGATGTTAGCCTCGCTAGGCGTCTACTTTAGAGATATATCACAGTTGATTGGCCCTCTCATGACTACATTGATGTTTTTATCACCCATTTTTTTCTCCATGTCTGCATTGCCTGAGGATTTTAGGATTTTGGTGTCTATTAGCCCGATTACGCCGGCGGTAGTCCAGTTTAGGGAAGCTCTTTTTTTTGGAACAACTCCAACTATTTTTTCCTTTGGAATATATTTGCTAGTTTCGCTAATAATTGCTTGGTTCGGTTTTGCCTGGTTCCAAAAAACACGTAATGGGTTTGCTGATGTCATCTGATGTAGCCATTAATGCCCAAAATTTGAGTAAATGCTATCGCATTTATGATCGCCCTCAAGATCGATTTAATGAAATGATCGTTCCGCGCTTGCAAAAAGCCCTTGGGATGGAGCCACATCACTACAGTCGTGACTTCTGGGCCTTAAAAGACGTTTCTTTTGAGGTGAAAAAAGGCGAGACTTTTGGAATTATCGGAAAAAATGGATCAGGCAAGAGTACCTTATTGCAGTTGATTGCTGGAATTTTAAAACCTACATCTGGCGATCTAAATGTGAATGGTCGAGTTGCCGCCTTGCTGGAGCTCGGTAGCGGATTTAATCCAGAATTCTCAGGAACAGAAAATGTTTTTCTCAATGCCGGAATATTGGGCCTTACCGAAGATGAGACCGAAAGTCGATATCAAAAAATTATTGAATTTGCTGATATTGGTAACTTTATAGATCAGCCAGTTAAAACATATTCCAGCGGGATGATGGTTCGCCTAGCATTTGCTGTCCAAGCCTCTGTGGGTGCATCAATAGTTATTATTGATGAAGCATTAGCAGTTGGGGATATTTTCTTTCGTCAAAAGTGTT
>CAIYZI010000480.1 GCA_903930665.1 uncultured beta proteobacterium | reverse complement strand
GTCATTTTTTAGCGGCCAGACTATGTGGCGTGCGCGTTCTGAGGTTTGCATTAGGCTTTGGTAAGTCCTTGTTGATCTTTAAAGCTCGTAACTCTACAGAATGGGTAATTGCCTCTATACCGCTCGGTGGTTATGTGAAATTACTCGATGGCAGAGATCCGCAGCAGCTTATTACGCCTGAAATGAAGTCTGAGGCTTTTGATCAAAAAGCACTTTGGCAACGTTCATTGATCGTTGCGGCTGGGCCTTTAGCCAATTTTGTATTGGCAATTCTCCTTTTTTCAGTGATTTATATCAGCGGAGCACCACAATTACCCGCTCGTTTACAAGCGCCCCCCGATGGGTCTGTGGCTGCAAAATTGGGTATTCTTTCTGGGGATAGGGTCATTGGGTGGAAAACTATTGAGGATGACTCTGGGTCGATTCCAGTTTCTGGAGATTTTGAGCCTGTTCCAAGCTGGAATGCTTTACGCTGGAATTTGATGGATGCCATTACTGGGGGGCAGGGCTTTGCCCTAGAATTTCAGGGATCTAATGGCGGATCGTATGTAAAATTCTTTAAAAAACAAGATTTACCTTCAATTAAGCCTAATTTCGACCCTTTTTTGGCTTTGGGGGTTCGACCTGAGCTTACCCCCCTAACGGAGTGGAAAGAGCTCAAATTGAGTCCTCTAGAGGCTGTTGCATTTGCTTCCCATAGGGTTTGGGTTATCACAAAGGTCTCTACCCGTCTAATGATGGGGTTATTTACCGGAAATACCTCTTTTAACCAGTTAGGAGGACCCTTTAGTATTGCTGATATGGCTGGGAAGTCTGCTCAAGTGGGCTGGCAGCCTTATTTAGCTTTTTAGCCCGTCTGAGTATCAGTATTGGCCTATTAAATTTGGTGCCTTTACCAATGCTAGATGGGGGTCAGCTCCTGTATGATGCATGGGAGTTGGTTTCCGGCAAGCGGCTTTCGAGTTCAATGCAAGAATTATTCCAAAAAATAGGTTTTTTCTTGTTGATTTCTCTTACCTTGCTGGCTTTGTTTAACGATTTGCAACGCTACCTTTCGCCTTGAATTTTTTGACCTCATACTTCCGCTCCATAGTTAAATTTGTCACACAAGCCATGTTTGTTGTTACTGCTGGCCTATGCGTAGCCCATGCGGCCGACTCATTTGTCATTAAAGACATTCGTGTTGAAGGTTTGCAGCGTGTAGAGCCGGGAACAGTTTTTAGTTATTTGCCTGTTCAGGTAGGCGATACCTTCACAGAAGAAAAGGGTGCTGACGCGATCAAAGCCCTGTACAGCACTGGTTTTTTCAGGGATGTCCAGATTCAAGCTCAGGGTAATGTCCTGATAGTGATCGTTGAGGAGCGGCCAACAATCTCCCGCATAGAATTTACGGGTATGAAAGAGTTTGACCAGGAGATAGTGCGTAAGTCTCTCAAGGCTGTTGGCGTAGCTGAGGCCCGCTTTTATGACAAGGCTTTAATTGATAAGGCCGAACAAGAATTAAAGCGCCAATATGTTGGTAAAGGCATGTACGCAGCAGAGGTTGTTGCGACAGTTACTCCAGTTGAGCGCAATCAAGTTGCCGTCTATTTCAATATCGATGAAGGTCCTGTGGCCAAGATTCAAGAAATTAACTTTATTGGTAACAAGGCATTTAGTGAAAGCACCTTGCTAAGCCAGATGCAGCTTAAAACCGGTGGTTGGTTATCTTGGTATAGCAAAGACAATTTGTATTCAAAGCAGAAGCTGACAGCTGACTTGGAAAGCATTCGCTCTTACTATCTCAATCGCGGTTATCTTGAGTTTGTAATTGATTCCACTCAGGTTTCCATCACTCCTGATAAAAAAGGTGTCTATCTCACCATTAGCATCCGTGAGGGTGAAATGTTCACGGTGAAGGATGTTCGCTTAGCCGGTGAATTGCTTGGTAAAGACGCAGAATTAATGCAGTTAATTACTCTCAAGCCAGGTGATACTTTCTCATCTGCGAAGTTAACGGAGAGTACTAAAGCTATTGCCGAGGTATTGGGCTCTTATGGTTATGCTTTTGCCACAATCAATCCTCAGCCCGATATTCGTCGTGAGTTAAGCGAGGTGGATTTGACGCTCGTAGTTGATCCAGGTCGTCGCGTTTATGTACGTCAAGTTCAGATAAGCGGTAATGCTAAAACACGCGACATTGTTATTCGTCGTGAGATGCGTCAATTTGAGAGTTCATGGTTTGATAGTGACAAGATTGAGCTATCCAAAAAACGTTTGAACCGTTTGGGTTATTTCACTGAAACAGATATTAGTACCCAAGACGTGCCTGGCTCTCCTGATCAGGTGGATGTGGGCGTTAAGGTAACCGAGAAACCCACTGGCTCAGTAACGGTTGGCGCTGGATTCTCTTCAACTGAAAAGCTGATCTTATCTGCAGGTATTAATCAAGATAATGCTTTTGGTACTGGTACAGCGATTGGCTTGAATGCCTCCTTGGGTAAGATCACTCAAAACTTAACCCTTTCCCAGTACGACCCATATTTCACTGAAGATGGAATTAGTCGCTATACCGATTTGTACTACCGTTCATCCAAGCCTTTGTACTATGTTGGCGATCCTGACTACCAGATCAAGTCCGTAGGTTCAAATATTAAATTCGGGGTGCCATACACCGAGGTTGATCGCGTTTTCTTTGGTACTGGAATTGAGGCATTTCAGATTAATACCAGCTCCAATACACCTGTTCCATATTTGAATTATGTTCAAAGTTATGGTGTGGCTGCGCCTGGTTACCCGGCTACATTAAATACCTATAACGTTCCTTTGACTGTTGGCTGGTCTCGCGATGGTCGCGATAGCGCTTTAATTCCATCGTCCGGCTCCTTAGAGCAGCTCAATGCCGAAGCTGGTACACCAATTGCCAATATGACTTATTACCGTGTCTATGGCCAGTATCAAAAGTACCACTCATTCTCAAAAGGTAATATTTTGTCCTTTAACGGTGAGGTGGGTTATGGCGAGGCTTACGGCAATAACCCCTTCCCAATTACCAAGAATTACTATGTAGGTGGTATTGGGTCTGTGCGCGGTTATGCTCCTGGCTCTCTTGGTCCCCAGTATTGGAATACTCTTACAGGAACCTACCAGCCTACAGGGGGGCAGTCTAAAATTGTTACCAATCTTGAATACACAGTGCCGGTGCCAGGTTCTGGCGTAGATAAAACTCTGCGAGTATTTACCTTTGTCGATGGTGGTAATGCTTTTGGTACCAACCTTAACCT
>CAIYZI010000479.1 GCA_903930665.1 uncultured beta proteobacterium | reverse complement strand
GAAATCTTTTTGGCCAAAACAAAATATGAGATGAGTAGGACGATAGTTGGCGTGAGGTATAAAACAATACGCTCTAAGCCTACCGAAATATGTTGCAACCCTAAGAAGTCTAAGTAGCTAGATAGAAAGTAACCTAGAAACCCGAGAAAAAAGAGCTTGCAGTAATCGAACCTCGAAAGTCGACTCATTTTTTGCCTACGCGCATACCACCAATAAATCATCCAGAACATCGGCAGTGCCATCAACATGCGTAGGGCAATGAGCGTTTCTGGAAAGGCTCCATAAGTAAACGCCACTTTAATGAGGATGGCTTTGCCTGAAAAAAGAATGGAGCCAAATCCCGCCAAGAAGATGCCAATTAAATATCGCTGGTGATGCGCCTTGCTGACGTAAATCATACGAGGTTTAAGTGATGATTTAGAAGGCTTCTCATCTCCAAGATTGTTTCGGATGGAGTCAGACCTATAGGCCCTACGTTCTTGGCAACTAGACTATCTGCAGCACAAGCGTGAAGCTGAACCGCTAAGCACGTTGATTCCCACAAATTGAGATGATGTCTTATGCCCTGTGAGGCTATAGCGGCAATACTCCCAGTTAAGACATCGCCCATTCCACCTGTTCCCATGCCAGGATTGCCTTGCTGGCAAACAACAGGATCATGTAATGGTGAGCCAATCAAGGTATGTTGACCCTTGAGAACCACCATAGATTTAGTGAGGGTTACCAATTTGGTAAGAGCTTCCAGGCGATTTTCTTGAACTTGCTCGGTAGAAAGTTTAAGCAGTCGAGCAGCCTCGCCGGGGTGCGGAGTTAATACGGTTGACTCAGGAAAGTTGGTATTACGCTTTTGGAGTAACTGCAACAGCTCTACTTGATCTGCAATCAGATTTAATCCATCTGCATCAATTACCAATAGGGAGCTGGTATTTAATATGGCAGCTTTTAAGTAAGCTTGAGCCAAGCCTGAATCTCCCAACCCCGGACCAATTGCAATGACATCTGGCTTGGTATTGCCAATTACCTCTTCTGCATTGGGTTTTGCTAGTCGCACCATTAATTCAGGTTGATTAATGGCGGCATGTGCAGATGCCAGATCAAGCATCTCCAAAATACTCCAGCCTGCTCCTAGGTGTAGGCATGCATTACCAGCGAGAATTAGTGCGCCAGCCATTCCTGGGGCACCTCCGATCAGTAACACTTTCCCAGCATTGCCCTTATGCTCAGCTGGTGCTCGCTTTAAGTGGGGGATAAGATCTAGGGCGCTTAATTCTAGGGGTTGGGAAGTCATGCTGGAAGTATCACCGGAATTGATAGGAAATACTCCCATTTTAATAAGCTTAGGCTAATGCTCTAGCTGTTTTAAGTGGTTACGACATTATTTAGAGAGAGATTCTATTCGGCTACCTTGGCGCCTTCAATTCCATGGGTTTGCAGTGCCTTGGCTATAAAACCTGAGGCTTTCAGTTCTGCAATAACTGCACTTAAATAGTCGGTAGTTTTTTCAAAGCCAGATCTGGATTTTGGAATACCAATAGCTTGGTTGATCACCATAAAACGACCTGGAAGCATTCTTAAATTGGGATAACGTTTGGCATCGCTCTCAAGTTGCTGTTTAACTCCAGCGGCAACGTTACCCTTACCCGAAACAAAATCATCTACCACTGTTTGTGAGCTTGCAGACCTTAATAGGGAAGCGTTTTTAATTTCACGCGTTAGATGTAGATCATAAGCGCTGCCTTTGCCAACAACGATTTCATTTCCAGTCTTATCCACCTCTTCATTATTTTGCAATGAAGAATCGGTTTTGACCATATATGCACCTTCAATCTGAATATAAGCGGGGGTGTAGCTTATGTCCGTTCCACGTACCGGATCAATTGCAACAAAAACTAGATCAATATTTTCGGCTTTAAGGCCTTCTATAGTTGCTCCCGCAGTTTGAAATGTCGTGAAGGCAATATCCAGGTCAAGACGTTTCCCAATCTCATTTGCAATGTCAATGGTGACACCTTTAGGTTGTTGAGTGACTGGATCTGTGCCTGCTAAAACAGGGTTGCCAAGATTAATACCTACACGCAATACGCCAGTTGGAGCAAATGATTGAATCATTGAGGTTTTAGAGTTCGCCATAAGAGCTTGAGAAAAGAGCAATAAGAGGAATAAAAAAACCGCGAAGGACCGCGGTGAGTTCTGTTTGATAGAATTATTTTTTAGCGTCTGCGGCTGGTGCTACTGGGGCAACAGGGGTCGCTGTCGGAGTAGCTTCTACATGGGTCGTTTCAGCACCATGCTTTTCACCGCTCATATCTACATTGCCATCACTCTTGAGGAGTAAATAAGCAGTTGCGCCAATTAATACCAATACCATGATGATGATTGAACGGTTACTCATCGATTGTCCTTTGATTTGGGTTTATTAGTCCTAATCTTAACCTCTGTTGAGGGGGTGGTAAATCCTAAAAAGTCTCAATTTTTGGCTATTTAGCTTTTCTAGGTATTAATCCTG
>CAIYZI010000478.1 GCA_903930665.1 uncultured beta proteobacterium | reverse complement strand
TTAACATATGCATTTCCTTACTTAATATTTGAAGATTATGAATACAATGCAAACCACCTAAAGCGAGCGGAATAATATGATCTACATGTGATTTAGTTTGTGCAGCCTCATAATAAATTGCCGTAATTTCTGCATTTGTACAACAGTTACAAAGTTGATTAAGCTTTCTTGCACGTCTTCTTCTTTCAACTGCTGCCCTAATTTCTGGATGTAAACCCTGATATTTTTTAACCCTTTCTAATACTTTATCAGGATTTTCCTTATTCCATTTTTTTAGATTTTCTAATGTTTTATTTTTTCTTATCTGATTATTTTTTGTTCTTAATTTATCACATTCCACACAATGATAACTTTTAACATACCTAATCCCAGAATGACCTCGTTTACATGGATTTCCCATAAAACGAGGTAAATTTTTCTGGATTGCCTCTAATCGAGTAACCATTTTTATTATGATGGTACTCTGGGCACAGTATACCATTGACCATTCGCCAAACACGTGAAAGTAGTCGAGGTATTGGTCAACATGGTAATAGCGGCATTCGCTGACAAAGCATTAATCTTCTCTGTAGTTGTACCACCTGCATTTGGGAATACATAAATCGAATAGGCACTGATGTTATGTACGACCAATTCAAGACCTGGTTGAGATACTGGCAATGTTACAGAATAAGGTCCAGCCGCAGCCGAAGTGACATTGGTCATCGACGACGTTATTGCCGTACCACTTGCCTGCGTAGCAGTGGAGTTTGCCGCTATCGTTCCAAATGAATACGTTGGAAGATTCGTTCCCGATGCATAACCTCCTCCCGCATCAGGAGAATGCCACTCAGCTACCCCATTTGCAAGTACAGCAGTATAGTTACCTACCGAATTAGGCATTTGTGATATGGAACCATTCACCGCGCCGTCGTTGATTGTTGCGCTATCGCCCAAATGCGGAAATACTTGAATATTATTTAACGTATCGTTATAAATTCGAATATGCATTCCTGCCGTCCACGGTGGAAGCTGCACACCTGAATAAGGTGCATTTGCATTCGCCGCTGTAATCACATGGCAAATTTGACCATTCAACTGAACCGCAGTAGATTGAACTCCACCCGCATCGGCTACAATGTTTTCGTGTGTTGCATCTAAAAAATAATCACCTTGCAGAAATGGAACATTACCCGCAAAGACTCCGTATGATCGACCTGTAGGGACTCCCATATATATCTCCTAAAAAGGGGAGCCGAAGCTCCCCAGATTAATTACCAATCCAATTGATTGCCAGAAGCAGGGGCAGTCCAGTTAGGTTGAACACGGAACACAGTAACCAAATAAGGCGCTGCCGCTGTTCCTGCTGGTGGCGTTAACGAACCGGCTGTTGTATTGGCAAATTGAATTGCCAAAGTATCAGACGCGCTCACATAAGCTGCACCTTGTGTAATACCTGCCGTTGTGGACGGAGGCGTTACAACTACAGTATCGGTTGCCAACAAACCAATACCAGTTGCAGCGAATGTTTGCACACCCGAGGCCGCTTGATTGGCTAATGCCGCTGGTGTAATAACCAGCGCAAAACGTCCGATTTTCCAAACGTTACCCGTTGGCATTTGTACCGTATCGGGAAGTCCAGAACTGTTTGGCCCTGGGTTAGAACCGTCAACGTTAGTAGTAGCTACCATAATTTATTCTCCTTAACCCGAAATGCGAACTGCCAAAGGACGATACAGGCTTGCGAATCCGTAAGCTATATCGAGTCTGGTTGGCTCTGCATCATTGTTGATCGTGTATTGAGTCGCAATACGGATACTGATACCCAAATCCTCATCAAAAGCGCGGCTCGCTTCTACCGCTGTACGTGGCAATGGCAAGTCAACAAAGGCCAGAGCAAACGCATCACGGTAGAAATACAAGTTTTCAGTCGATGCTGTACCGCTTGTTACACCGCCATTGATAGTGACCGCTGGTGTACCTGTCCAAGCTGAGCCGGTTGTGCAGTTCTGGAATTGACCGCCAATGATTGCGCAATCTCCTACTGTCACCGCCAAAGTACCTGTACCGCTGGAAGTATAAACGCCTGTAGTCGCATTGAATGTACCCGCCGCCAAAGTAGCCGCTGCAAATTGCGGACCGCCTGGAGTTGCCACGCCCGCCATTTGTGCATAACCTGCTGGAGGCAACACAACAAATTGTTTCAATGCCGTACCATATTGGTTACGGTTTTGTGGGTTGGTTGGGAACAGACCAGCAACTTGAATTGTATCGCCAACTTTGCACTGAGCCGCAGTATTGGTCAAACCTGTCAAATTAAACACACCGTTTGCAGCCCATCCTGATGTCACAACAGCAGAACCAGCGGTAGCTGTAGTTAATCCAGCCAATACCGGAGTACCTGTCAACGTTCCAGTGGTGTAGTTTGCGATGTTCGGGTCTTCAAACCAATCCGCGCCAGCAGTTTTAGCTGCAATCAGGCCGGTCTCATAATGCTCAGAGAGTTGGGCTTGAGGATTAAACAAACCCTTCAAACTGTCAGCCATCGAAGACATCGCTAGAGGATGAAGTACCGAAGTAGGAGTCATACCCTTTGGCATACCTTCGGAAGCCAGAATAGCACGGGCATCCGAGAAGTTTTTAAATGCAGTTGGAGTTGCACCCGGAGTACCTACGCGGTTAGCCGTATTCTGCATTGCAAAATAAGCACCGTCAGAGTCCACACGGTTACCTACAGCGATACAAGCTGGATGCAGGAAACGTTCTTCAAAATCATCAATATCCAACAGCATATTGATTGTGTTGAATTGAATATCAACATGGAATTGATACAGAATGTTAACTGGAACGTAGTTCTCAGTCGAAGGCTCGACGTTCAGCGCGGGGCCGAATGTACCAAGGTAACGCGGAGGAACACGAACATTGCAAGTTCCGCCGATCTTCTTACCCTTGATGCCGAATTCTTTGTCATATTGGCGGTTGAACTTATCGGTCAACACGCATTCATTAGCCAGTACCGGCAAAGCGCGGTTTGTGATCTGGCTGATCGTAAGCAGTTGGTTAGCCAAAATAATATCCTTTCACAGAAAAAACGAAATTTTTTCCGCATCTTGGCTAACTCAGTATGCGTCTTAGTGACGCTTGCGGTGCGCAAAATTGGCTTTATGTGTCTTTGTATAATCAGCAATCACATCCCGTATATTTTCAGGATCGACTTGATTAGACGCATTGCCTAAATCACTCAACGGTTTTATTACCGGTGCCTCAGTGCGGGACTTGCTCAGGAATGCTCCTGTGTCTTTTTCGCTCGGTGCGGTGTTCCGCTTTCCGTTACTGGGTATTTCTTGACTCGACTTCTCGTCGTTTGATGGTTTTTCTGTCGGCGCAGCTTTGCCGAATGGCGTTAGTTTACTCTCTATTTTGCCAATTGCAACTAATTGTTTGTCAATTGTCAACTTTTGCAGGTCTTTAACGACATCGGGGTTTTTGGCAAAATGATAGCCGATCTCGGCAAATAACTCCGACTCCAGCATGTAATTAGCGATTGCGGGAGGGATAGGAATGTCTGCACTTCCGGTTACTTCGGCAAAATCCGGTACTAATTCACGTGCTGTCTCAATTCTTGCATTTACTGCGGTAATGATCTCATTGTAACGTTCTTCGGCAGCTTTTTTCTGTGCTGTTGCTTCGCGCTCTGCGAATAATTGCTCTGTTCTATAAGCTGCCAATGCTTCGATGTAATCATCATCAGATTGATAATTACCTCTAACTGGTTTGGTGACAGATTCTTTTGGTGTATCTTCAACTTTTGCTTTACCCTTCAATTCATTTAATTCACGCTCGATCTGCTCGGCGCGTTGTTCTGCGAGTTTTCGTTCTGCATATTGC
>CAIYZI010000477.1 GCA_903930665.1 uncultured beta proteobacterium | reverse complement strand
CAAAATTTGGTCCCCTCAAATTCCAGAGACAATTATTCGATGAGACATCACAATGCTTTCGCTCTAGATAATGAAATCCAGCAAGAGATCTATTAAAAACAAGACCCCTATCTTGCATATATCTAACCGTCATATTTTGAGCCCAGTCATCAGTACGGGGGTGACCAGTTCGATAAAGATCAGCAAAATCCTCCAACTCGTCTTTATGCCAATTCCCGCCAGTAGAGCAAAAAAGTAGCCATACAGGTCCGCTCATATCACATGGAATATAGCCAGCCCTATCCTCAACATCAATGGTTTTTTGAATAAAAGTCCATCGAGCTTTAAATGCTTGTCCTGCGACCGCTGCTCCAGACCATTCTTTGTCTACAATTAACCCAGCATTCTCCGGAAAGTCATTGGAAATCTCCAAAAATCGATTCCATCCAGCCTCATCATCAACCCATTGAGGCGACACTGTTTTAACCTCAACCCACTCTCTGACACCATGTTGATTAAGTTTTAAAAAGTCTAATCTTTTTTGTGTCCCGGCCATTGGTGGTTCGTAGATTAATTTATCACTCGCAGACATCGTTGATAAAATCCATTCGGCCGCAGCCAACTCATTACCAAATTCGATTACAGGACGGAAAACATTATTACCTCGCCAAACATCGATTTCATGATGAAAGCGAGCAATCAATTCGCCTGAACGATCAAATCTAGCATCGCTATTTAATTTTGGAATCAGGCTAGTACAAACAGCAGTTATCCAGTCTTCTCTAGAAGCATTCCAGTCAACAACCACTTAACATCTCCTATTTCCCGTATAGGTCGGTTTATCTTACATAACCCCCAACTATACGTAATACATCCACAACGAATCCAACTTTAACTTACCTATAAAATCTCTTGAGATTCATACATCAAATACAAATTAGTTAATTCTTTAGTGTTTCCCTGTTTCTTGCAATTATCTAGAACAAGATAAAAAGCTCCCGATAGAATAAAGCTTGCAAGCACATTCCACTTGCATCGCAATATATAAACTGGGGCGCCATTTAAACAAGACTCAAGCCTAGCGCTTAAATATTCAGGCGATGGGTCAATTATTAAAACTGGCTTAGGTCTCCACTTCAGCAAATCAACAATCATTTCAAACGATTCAATGTCGTCCATTAAATCATTATTCTTATTTTTACCAAAAGAATACCCAATAAATACAACGAATTTTAATGATTCATAGCAAGTCTTTAAATGTCGATATGCGAGTCTATTCGTAATCCCTGGGTGCTCCGGGATTGGTGGGTGATAGCGAAAGGATCGCTCCACAAAGGAATCGCCAATAGCCAAATAACTTAAAGCGCGCTCAACGGAATCTGAATAAAGCAACTTCCCATCAAATTTTCCATGAGGATATAAACAAACGTGGTGAGAACTAATTTGATCGGCTAAATTATCATAATTAAATATAAATAAAACTGAGCGTCTAAATTTTAAAAACACTTCATATTGATCGCAAATTATTGCCTCCCTAGCTGCAAGTTGTCGCGCATATATCACTTCAATAGCTGAAGTTGGAATATGAGCAGCTAGCTCATTAGTTGAAATAGTTTGAGTTTGAAATGCTTCAATATCAGCCTTGTCATCATACGGCAAAAGCCTATCTCTTATAAGCGTAGAGCTATGAATATTCACGTCATAAATACCATTGCCAAGAATTTTCTCTCTAATGACACTGGGATCGCTTTTAATTGTCGGCATAGATGCGCCTGCCCCAAGTACAAATAATGATGGGCTGGTCGTTGCATAACAAAAAATCTGCCAATTAAACATCTAAAGCACAACCTCAATAATCCTATTAAAGAATTTATTTTTGGCACGCATATCCACTCCATTAATATACCTTGTAATATCAACCCATAAACTTGGTATTTTATGTCTTAGCGTTTACCCGCTAATCAGGAAAGAGAATTAATGAATTCTGAAAATGGAAATCTTGGCGATCTGATTATTCATTCGCTGAATAAGCACCCCAATCAAAAAGCCTCTGATTTAGCCAAAGAGTTAAGCCGGGAAAAAAGAGATATCAACAGATGCCTCACTTATGAATTGAAATCCAAGGTTTTGCAGGATGCTTCCTATCGATGGCGGGTAGTTAGTGCAACATCCACCACTCCAGAAAGTCCTGCGCTCGTCAAACCTGAATCTGAGTTAGCGCGCCTTTGTCGCTATTACCTTGAATGCATTGGCCAAGATGACGATGAGGGCGTCAGTACATTTGCAGCAAGTAAATATGGAGAGCCTGACTACGTTCAACTCCCCAAACTTCCTCTGTGCGATGCAGGCTGGGACTGGTCGCAAAGTTCAGGCGCAGGAAGGGTACTTGGAAAAGTTAGGGCTGAAAAGGCAAATCTCATCGCTTATATTGGCTACCCAGTTCGCCTGCGAAAACATAAGACAGCGAATTGGGAGGGGTTCTTTGCAGAACCAATTTTCCTATGGCCTATTTCGCCTCCTGATAAACACGAAGCCGGATTTGAAATAGCAGACAGCCTTCCACACTTTAATTTCAAATTTTTACGCAGTGTAGCAATGGGTGATGTATCTCAGATGATGGATGAGGCCGCTCAATTGTCACAAGAATTGGGGCTTAATAATCCCATCGAAGATCAGCCTGAGGTTGACGAGCTTATTGAGCGCCTTACAGCAATCAGACCAGATTGGGATTGGCAAGAACCGATAGATCCGTTTACATGCCCAGAGACCCCGTTAGCTCAGATTTCATTGCCGGGAATATACAACAGGGCTGTAGTAATTGCTGGAAAACGTTCTCCATTCACACAAGGTCTTGAGTCAGAGTTAAAAGATTTGTCTACTAAATCTGAGGCAGAAATTTCTGGTACTGCTCTAGGCCAGTGGCTTTCTGGTGATGTGATTAAGGTGAGCTCTGAAGATTCGGATCCTTTGCTTGAGGTGCTGCCAATGAACAATGAACAGCGTATGGCCGTTCATTCTGCACTCAACTCACAACTCACTGTGGTGACCGGGCCACCGGGTACGGGTAAATCACAGGTAGTAACCAACTTATTAATTAATGCTGCTTGGCAGGGTAAAAAAGTTCTTTTTGCCAGTAAAAATAATAAGGCTGTAGATGTAGTTGAGACTAGGGTGAATAGTCTGGGCAATAGGCCCGTGCTCTTGAGGCTTGGATCTAAAGAATATCAAGCCAAGTTAGGCGAATATCTTACGGCCATGTTATCTGGAACTGCAGCAGAAGATGACAAGATAAGTTACAACGAGAGCCTAGAAAGGCATCGCGAGTTAAGCAAATTAGTTGTAGACCTTAACCAGGTTCAAGCTAAAACCTTGAGTGCACGAAATACCACCGATCAACTAGATAAAGAGGTTGAAAGTTATCGCCCCTTATTTGTTGAGAAATTTAATCTCTTAGATGAATCACTAATTCAGAAATCAATCCTATCCATTCCAGATTTGGAGAAATCTATTGAGGCCGTTGATATCTCAAAGATGGGGTTTTTGGGGAAATTAATTCTTGCGCTAACGCGCTCAAGAAAAATGGGTGTATTGCAGGCGCAATTGTCCGCCTTGGGACCTTTGGCAAACCACTTTGACATTTCTCTTCCAGTAGTTTCTGGGGAAATCGTCAGCGTCGAGCAATTACAAAAATTTGTGAAAAGCATTAAATCTAAAGCGCATGCAAGCAAAAAGGTTTTAGATTACCAAAAGGCATTAGAGGCGCTGCGTACCAACCCCTCATTTGAAACAATTGCAACCCAACACCTGGATTTAGCTGCAAGAATTGCCAAAAACTCCATTGGCTTATGGAAGGAATGGGTTCAATTGGCCCCCGCACGATTATCAGCAATGCAGCGCAAAGAGGTTGCTGACTATGCAGCAATTTTGCAGTTAATGACAGGCCCTAATGCACAGAACCTAACTAGCACTGTTCGTAGTAGAGCTAGGGCCTTACAATCTAAAGTTCTCACAATGTTTTCTTGTTGGGCAGTGACCTCTCTTTCCGCAAGAAGCAAGGTGCCGTTCGAGCCTGGCTATTTTGATTTAGTAGTGATTGATGAGGCTAGTCAATGCGATATTGCATCTGCCCTACCCCTTTTGTATAGAGCAAAACAGGCAGTCATTATTGGCGACCCACAGCAACTTAAACATATTAGTTCAGTAACCCAACAAAAAGAGTCTGAGTTGCAGCAAAAATATGGATTAATAGAAACAGTAGGTCGCGCATCTTGGATGTATTCGGTTAACTCGCTCTACGATGTTGCAGCAAGTCTCTCAAGCTCTGAAAATATTGTGAACCTAAAAGATCATCATCGATCTCATGCTGACATTATTAATTTCTCAAATCGCGAGTTTTATGGAAACAAGTTGCGAATTGCAACCAAATATCACACTCTAAAAAGACCCAAGAATAAAGAGCCAGGTGTAATTTGGAGCGATGTAAAAGGCAAGACCATTCGCCCAAGTAATGGTGGCGCCCTTAATCGGGTGGAAGCGCAAGCAGTTATTGATGCCCTGCGCGATCTACTTATAACAAGATCTTATACCGGTACCGTTGGGGTAGTGACGCCATTTCAGGCTCAAAAACAGCTACTCAATGAATTGGCGTCACGAGACGAACAGATTTCCGCAATAGGTCCTAAGCACGATTTATTAATTGATACTGTTCACCGATTTCAAGGTGATGAGCGTGATGTCATCTTATTCTCTCCCGCTATTTCAGAAGAGACACCAGCTGGCGCACTTTCATTTTTGCGATCAAATGGCAACTTATTTAACGTAGCCATTACAAGAGCAAGGGGATTGTTGCATGTAGTGGGTGATAGATCTGCCATCCTAAATTCTAAGGTTGAATATCTTGCAAAGTTTGCGCAATATGTCAGCAAGTTATCGGAGCAGGTTGATGGAAAATGTCATTTAGAGGGGGTAAATCTGGGGCCTGAGTATCCAGTCGTCAGCAAGCCAGAGCAAGTATCAGAGTGGGAGCACATCTTTTACAAGGCGCTTTACCAGGAGGGGCTAAGACCTATTCCGCAATACCCAGTTGAACAATATGAACTTGATTTTGCATTAATCATGGGCGATCGAAAATTAAATATTGAAATTGATGGCGAAAAATATCATCGCAGTTGGACTGGTGAACTTTGCTTAAGAGATCAACTGCGTAACCAACGTTTAATTGAGCTGGGGTGGGAGGTAAAGAGATTTTGGGTATATGAAGTCAGAGATCGCCTGCCTGAATCTATTAATCAAATCAAGAAATGGGCATTGGAAGATCTAGGCTAAAAATGATGTATAACTTTAAAATCGCCTGCCAAATGTAAACAAAATAGAGTGACTCGATAAATGGAAACCGTCTTTAGATCAAGCGAGGTCCTTACATAACCCCCAATTATATTTTTACATCACTGGATTTTGTAGTGCCTGCAGTAACCCATCTCTTGTTGTAGTTAAGAGTGCTTCTACCCACGGAAATTGCTTCGCATCCATCAATGCTAAGTATTAATTTTTTTATTGGGTCAGCAAGTTCTTTTGGAAGATTGTTGTTTATAACAATTTTCCTTATACAAGACAAATCCAATTTGACTTCATAAAGTTTTCTCTTGAGATGGCGCTTTGAAGCAAAAAATATTCTATATTCATCTTCACCACGAAATGCATATCTTTTAATAAATGGCATCTCGTCCACGTCAAAATTTTGAGACTCCACATCCTTTAAAGTTTTATATTTAACCTTGCCATGGTTGATTTTATTCTTGTCATTTTCAAGGCATTTAATTAAACCCTCCTTATCGAACTCAATTCTTACTCCATCAGTCCCGGGGGCAAATAAATGCCAGTGATGCGCGGTCTCGGAGGAGCTTGTAAGACAAAGCGCATAAAGAGATTTAAATCCAAGACTATCCCCATAAAGCTTTATGAAGGCAGAATCGTTTTTATCGGTCCATTTGCTCGTGTAGTATCCCCTTAGATT
>CAIYZI010000476.1 GCA_903930665.1 uncultured beta proteobacterium | reverse complement strand
TGTTTGTTGACTAATTTAGCCAATCGAGTTCAGCCGATTATTCGTTATGACTTGGGCGATAGTATTTGCTTTCATGAAACGCGCTGTGCTTGTGGATCCAATCTGCCTTGCATCGATGTTTTAGGGCGTGCGGATGACTTGATAAAAGTACCATCAGACGATGGTGCAGTGATCTCCATATTGCCTCTAGCCCTGACTACCGTAATAGAAGAGACTGCAGATATTTTTGACTTTCAAATTGTGCAAAAGAATATCAATACCTTGATCGTTAGGCTTCCACCGCGAACTTGTTTGGGTGGGGATGTTGCTGGCGATATGAATAAATGCGTTGAGGCTATCAAATCATTTTTGAAAGCTCAAGGTGCGACTCATGTGCATCTTGTAAAAGAGCCCAATAGCCAGATGACGTTTGAGAAATCTGGAAAGTTGAAGAGGGTTCTGACGCAACGCTGACTTAGGGTTATCTTACGATCAATCGATCAATGAATTGTTTGAGTTGCTGCTGTGGCAAAGCTCCGCTGACACGTTCAACCTCTTTACCATTCTTAAAGCAAACTAAAGTGGGAATAGAGCGGATATTAAATTGACCGCCTAGCGAGGGATGAAGTTCAGTATCTACTTTGATGTGTATAACCTGGTTAGCATGGCTTCCCGCACTGGCTTGAAAGGTTGGTGCAAACATCTTGCAGGGCCCACACCACGGCGCCCAAAAATCTACAATAATTGGTAGGCTAGAGTGCTTAATTAATTCGTGAAAAGCCTCTTCTCCGGGTGAGATAGGCAAAGATAATAAGTCTTTGCTGCAGACGCCACACGCAGGCTTTTGGGAGACCCTCTCAATCGGCACTCGATTTCCTTTGTGGCAATGCGGACAGGAAATGATCATGAAATTCCTTTCGCATTAAGAATCAAATTGGATAGTTTGAATACAACTCTTAAGAAGTGTTTACACGAATCCATAGAAATTTACCCTCATAAAGAATATGCTTAATTTATACGCCCAGTAAAAGGTGTTTGCAAATGAAATTTATTCCTCAGAAATACTTGTACTGTTGATATGAGGGTATCAATTGTATAAATATCACCTGAAGACGGAGTGGCGGATTGAGGCGCCGTTAGAGCGAGTCTATGATCTTGTCGTGGATTCTTCTGCTTGGACACGCTGGTGGCCAGATCTTCATGAATCCTCCTTGCTTTGCGCTAATGACAATGATGGTATTGGCAGTATTTGGCAATATGTTTGGAATACTTATTACTTTTGCAAAATACGTTTTACGGTCAAGATTGTGGATATTGAAATTTATAAAAGAATTGTAGGAAGAGCCTCTGGTGACCTTGAGGGTCTAGGAACTTGGTGTTTTTATACGGAGGGCCCTATGACTATCGTGACTTATGAGTGGGAGGTTTGTACTACGCGTTGGTGGATGAGGGTCTTATCACCCTGTATTCATCAGCTCTTTGAGAAAAATCATGAGATCATCATGAAGCGAGGGGGCGAAGGCCTTGCTAAATGGTTGGGTGTCAAGGCTACTAGTATTAAGACGGTGAATCTTCCCGAGGAATTGGGTGGGTAATAGGATGTTCGATCGCCTCATTTGGCAAATCATTCGAGAAGTCTTTGGCGCGGGTAAGCCTGCTCAGGGTTTTGATGAGCCGCTTGGTGATCCTGGCATATTTGGCCCATCTTCCGTTGCCTGGGAAATTCATGCGGATTTTGTACCAATGTTAATTGGGGGAATTAGCGCACTCATCATGCAGTCTCTACATCCGGATGCATTGGCAGGGGTATGGGACCACTCTAATTTTCGTCAAGATATTAAAGGTAGACTCAATCGTACGGCCAGCTTTATTGCCGCTACGACTTATGGTTCAACCGCTATGGCGATGGGTGCTATTGAACGTGTAAAGACCATTCATGAAAAAATTATTGGTCTTGATGAATTCTCTCGCCCATATAGGGCTAGCGATCCGCATTTGTTAGCTTGGGTTCATTTGGTGGAGACAACGTGTTTTTTACGAGCTTTTATCACTTATAACAATCCTTACCTCTCTAGGCAGCGTCGGGATCAGTATTTTGCTGATATGCGCTTGATAGGTGAATCCTTGGGGTGTCAAAGTCTGCCTGCAAATTATGCCCAAGCCTATCAGCAAATCTTTGCCTATAGAAATGAGCTTTACTATGGGGAGAGGGTAAAGGTGGTAGTTGATTTGCTCGAGAATTATCCAGTAACACCTTTATTTCGACCTCTCTTTAAACTCATCATGCGTGCTGCCTTAATGAATCTGCCCGATTGGGCCCTTACGCTTATTGGCCATGAGTCATTTGCGGCCTATGATCGAACCTTTGTGACTCTCGCGGTAAGAGCTCTATCGCGTCAGGCGAGATCTACTTTAGGCGATGCGACGATTGCCGCTCGAGCAATGCGCCGCGTGACGGCTGTAACCCGCGATAATGATGCATTCCAGATTGCTTCATGATGAATAACGCTAATACTCAAAATACCGATAACTCCCCATCCCTTCGATTTCCAGAGAAACTCAAAGGCATTGGTGCATGGTTGCGTGAATACCATCTGATTCGCCGTTATCTTTGGCATTGGATCTTTGCGCTGATTTTCTTGTTATGCGCAGCTGGTGCAACCCTTGCGGTGCCAATGGCATTTCGAGGTCTGATTGATACGGGTTTAACCAATAGCGCCATCAATCAAAAATTCTTGAATTTGATTGTGATTGCGTTAGTTTTGGCATTTTCAACGGCGGGACGCTTTTATTTAATGTCTTGGTTAGGTGAGCGCATTGTTGCCGATATGCGCCGACAGGTTTATGAGAACCTTCTTAAACAGTCCCCTACATATTTTGAGACCTTGCAGGTAGGTGAGGTTTTATCTCGACTGACAAGTGATACGGTTTTAGTTCAAACTTTAGTGGGCACAAGTATCTCCATTGCCTTGCGTAGCATTGTGATGTTTTGCGGTGGAGTAGTCATGATGTTAGCCACTAGCGCATGGCTAGCAGGTTTAATGGTGTTGCTGTTGGTTACTACGGTATTACCACTCTGGGCTTTGGGAAGGCGGGTACGTAGAGCTTCCAAAGCCAGCCAAGAGAGTATTGCGGATACTAGTGCAATGGCTTCAGAGACCTTAAATGCCATTCCGACTGTGCAAGCTTTTGTACGAGAAAAGTATGAAGACCAACGCTATCAAGGTGCAGTTGAAGCAGCCTTTGTGATTGCGAAAAAGCGGATTTTGATTCGCTCACTGTTAACAATTGCTGCCATTGTGATGGCCTTTGGCATCATCATCTTTGTCTTGTGGATTGGTGCTAGGCAAGTTGCCAGTGGGGCGATTTCTGTAGGTGAGCTGACCCAGTTTTTGCTTTATGCAATTTTGATAGCGGGATCCATTGGATCGTTGTCGGAAGTGTGGGGGGATGTACAAAGAGCGGCAGGTGCCACAGAGAGATTGGTTGAGCTAATGCAGACACCATCAAAGACGTCTTTTACTAGCAACAAGTCAGAGTCTGCAGTGGGTATTCCCGTTCCTCAAAGCCCAATCGCTATTGAATTTAATGACCTCATATTCTCTTATCCATCTAGGCCAGGTATTCATGCTTTAGACCATTTTTCAATCAAAGTTCCAGCTGGATCGCGTTATGCCATAGTAGGCCCTTCGGGTGCTGGAAAAACCACGATTCTGAATTTGCTATTGCGCTTTTATCTCCCCGCTTCAGGGAAGATCTTGGTCAATGGAATCAATGTAGAAGACTGGAATATTGATCGCTTACGTACCTCTATCGGTATAGTCTCCCAAGAACCGGTGATGTTCGCTGCTAGTGCCATGGAAAATATCCGCTATGGAAAATTAGAGGCTAGCGATGAAGAAGTCATTGCTGCTGCAAAAGCCGCCTATGCCGATGAATTTATTACTCGTCTTCCAGAAGGTTATCAAAGTTTTCTGGGGGAGCGGGGTACCCGCTTATCAAGTGGTCAGAAACAGCGTATTTCTATTGCAAGAGCAATCTTAAAAAATCCACCGATACTATTGTTAGATGAAGCAACATCTGCGTTGGATGCTCAATCTGAGCGTGAAGTGCAAAAGGCTTTGGATGTGTTGTTACCAGGCAGGACCTCCTTGATCATTGCGCATCGCTTGGCAACGATCTTGC
>CAIYZI010000475.1 GCA_903930665.1 uncultured beta proteobacterium | reverse complement strand
TAAATGATGAGTAATAAAGATAATCAAATAGCTGTAGAGGCTCTTAATAAAATCATGGAGCTTGAGTTGGCGGGTGTTGTGAAGTACACCCATTATTCCCTCATGGTTTTTGGTTATAACCGAATTCCCATTGTGTCTTGGCTCAAAGGCAATGCTACGGAAAGCTTGGATCATGCCCATAGGGCGGGGGAGATGGTAACCCTTCTTGGTGGGCATCCTTCTTTGAAGATTGGTTCGCTACTAGAAACTGAACAGCATGATATCGGTGATATTTTGCGAGAAAGCTTAGAGCATGAAACGATTGCTTTAGCTGCTTATTACGATCTTTTAAAAATCGCTACGGGTGGCCATCCTGGGTTGCTAGGTGTTCAATCTGTTCTCCTGGAAGAGTACGCAAGAGATCTCATTGTTCAAGAGGAAATGCATTTGGACGAAGTTAATAAGATGCTTAGAAAGCCTGGAGATCTCAGTCCTTTTACGAACTAAGTTTTGTATGGGAGTAAAAAATGAATAAGCTTAATATTGCTGTCATTGTTGGCAGTTTGCGTAAAGAGTCGTTTAATCGTCACTTGGCTAATGCGATTGTGAAATTTGCACCTGAAAGTGTGAATTTTAAGTTTGTTGATATTGGTAGTCTGCCTCTTTATAACCAGGATGATGATGACCATCAGGCTGATACTGTTCAGAAAATGAAAGCAGAGATTGATGAATGTGATGGGGTGTTATTTGTCACTCCAGAGTACAACCGATCCATTCCAGGAGTCCTCAAGAATGCCTTAGATCATGGGTCTCGACCTTACGGCAAGAGTGTGTGGGGAAAGAAGCCTGCAGCCATTATTGGAATATCACAAAGTCCTGTGGGTACAGCGCTAGCGCAACAGCATTTGCGTGGTGTACTTGCCACCTTAGATATGCCTACCTTGTGCCAACCAGAAATGTTTCTTCAGTTGAAAGAGGGTTTTTTTGATGAAGCTGGCGATATCGGACAAGGGGGTCGTCAATTTATTCAAAGCTGGATGGATCGATTACTTTCTTGGATATCCGCTAATAAGGGAAGTTGATTGGTTTGAATAATCCCATGAAGTATCCATTTCGGACACGTGATCAAAAAAATCACAAAGAAGAGCTTTCTCGTATCGCTGTTGGAGTAATGATTGTGCGGGGCCTAGAACCTGAGTTTCCGGCTGCCGTGATAGATCAGTTAAACGAGATTCAGGGGCCTGCTAAAGAGCAAGACGCATCTATTGTGGATCTCAGGGGTTTACCTTGGTGTTCAATTGACAATGATGATTCTCGCGATTTAGATCAATTAACGGTTTTAAAAGCTAGTTCGGGTGAGGGTTATCAATTGCTGGTGGCCATTGCCGATGTAGATGCCTTGATAAAAAAAGATACGCCGATTGATGAGCATGCCTTTATCAATACGCGCTCTGTTTATACGTCGGCACGCATATTTCCGATGTTGCCGTTAAAACTTTCTACGAATTTGAGCTCTCTTAATCCCGGTGAAGATCGCCTAGCCATTGTCTGTGAAATGCACTTCTCTAAAGCGGGCTTGCTTAATAAATCCTCGATTTATCGTGCTTTGGTGTGTAACCAAGCCCAACTTGCATATGACGCGACATCCGATTGGCTAGAGGGGCATGCTGAACTCTCTGATGCTGCTAAAAGGGTTCCGGAACTTGCATCACAGCTAAAGACTCAGGATGAACTGGCGCAAAAACTCCGGGTCAAGCGTCACGAAAGTGGTTCGTTAGAGTTTGATATTTTTCAGCCACGTGCAAATTTTATTAATAACGAAATCTCTGAAATTAAGCAGCAACCTCACAATCGGGCTCGCCAGCTGATAGAAGAATTCATGATTGCAACAAATGGTTGTACCTCTCGTTTCTTGGCTCATGCAGGCATCTATTCAATGAGAAGGGTGGTTAGATCCCCTGAGAGATGGTTAAAGATTGTTAAGGTCGCTCTTGATCATGGGTTTACATTGCCTAATCAGCCCGATGCTCAGGCACTAGAGACATTCTTGGCCAAGCAGCATAGGGAGGATCCTATACGCTTTCCTGATCTATCACTTTTGATCGTAAAGCTGATGGGTTCAGGTGAGTACATTGTTGAAAAGCCTACTAATGAACCAATTGGGCATTTTGGTTTGGCGGTGAGCGACTACATGCACTCTACAGCGCCCAATCGACGTTATCCCGACATTATTACGATCCGCTTATTGAAGTCGGTCTTGGCTGGTCAGAAACCCCCTTACTCGGTAGATGAATTGAAAGCGATGGCGTTGCATTGCACCATTCAGGAAGACAGCACCAAGAAAGTAGAGCGTCAATTGCGTAAGTCTGAGGCTGCTTTACTTCTGAGAACGAGAATCGGGCAGTATTTCAATGGGATTGTTTCTGGGGTCAATGAAAAGGGTACTTGGATTAGACTCTTTGATCCACCAGTTGAGGGTCGTCTCATTAGTGATGTGCAAGGGTATGCTGTTGGTCACTTAATTCGAGTGAGGCTGGTATCTACCCATGTGGAGCGCGGTTTCATTGACTTTGTGGCCGCTGATAGTCCTCATAATCATTAGCAAGCAGTCCATAATTCTTCGGGTTGAATATTGTTTTCATTGTGAAAGAATGAGAATATTCTTAGCTAATTAGTTATAAATAGTTAAAAAACACTATTAATAAGTATTATTAAGCATATTCAGGCTTTCAAAAGACATAAATTTTCAAAAATGTAAGAATAGAAAATGCATAGTAGCGGTGATACCAAGCACTCTATCGAGACTAGTCTTAGGCCGCGATATCTCACTTTATATCTACTAATACTGCTTTGTGTGGGGAGTGGTGCTCTATTCGCTCTATATACGAATTATTCCAAATATACATCGCAAGTAAAAAATGAATTATTGCGTGAAGCCAACATCACCAATACTCAAATAGAATCCACTTTAATCGATGCAAAAAATTTACTGGATCTTACGCTCCCAAAAATTGAGCAAGATTTAAATGCAGGAAAATTAACCGATCAGTCTGCATATAAGATTTTGCAGGAAAACCGCAATCAGCTAAGCCTATTTATCAGTGATGAAGGTTTTATGCTGACGCTCTATGTTGATGAGAGTGGAATGTTGCGAGCAACAAGTCAGAAAGTCTTTGATCAACCTATTGATTTATCTGATCGACTCTATTTTCAGAAGTTAAAAAACGACTCAAAGAAAACCGTCGCTGTTGGAAATTTGGTCGTTTCGAGAACAACGGATTTATTAACTTTTCATATTGCCATTCCCATCACGGATAAATCTGGAAAATTTCAGGGGGTCCTTGCGCAACAGTTGGCCGCAGGTGATATTGAAAGTAACTTGGAAAAATCACTAGATGGCATAACGGATGCTCAAATTCTTGTCCATATAGGCAGTGGAAATATGGCATTTAACTATCCCAAGCTTAGCAAACAGAGTCAAGTAGATGAGATGAAGTGTTTGTACATCCATGAATTGATTCTTGCTCATCAGGCCCCATTGGGCGTTATAGAGACTTCATCTTCGCAGGTGCTACCTGATGATTCCTATATTAGTTATGCAACATCCAAGAACTATGATTTAGAAACCATAGTGATTCTCAGTAAAAAAGATGTGCTCTTTGGGTTTATAAAAGAAAACCTAGCCTTTTTGATTTCAACTCTCCTGGTAATTTTTTCTTTATCAGTCATTATGTGGCGCTTTTATCGTAATGCCGTGGAGATGGATCTCACACTGGAGATATCCTATACGGATGGTTTAACTCAGTTAAAAAATCGCCGGGCATTTGATGTTGAGTTTCCTAGGCTTTGGAAAGATGCTATGCGTACCAAGCAATCTATCAGCGCTTTGTTTATCGACATTGACCGCTTTAAAGTCTTTAATGATGAGTATGGCCATGAGTGTGGGGATATCGCCTTAAGGGCCGTAGCTGATGTTATTCAAAGGAGTGTGAGTCGACCATTGGATATCTGTTGTCGTTGGGGAGGCGAGGAATTTGCAGTGATATTGCCTAATACCACCGAGCATAGTGCTATCTCTTTGGCTGATGAGATTATGAAAGCGGTTCGCGCTATTCGTTTTGATTTCCCTTGTGATAAGCGCCCAAAAATATCGGTCAGTATTGGCATCGCATCAACAATTGTCAGGGAAGAAAATCAATCAGATGACCTGATCGACATGGCCGATAAGGCGATGTACCTAGCTAAGCAGGCTGGTAGAGATAGATATGCTCTTTATAGCCCAGGACACTCTCAATAAGCAGACTAAATAATAGACTTCAAAACTTGAGGTTATT
>CAIYZI010000474.1 GCA_903930665.1 uncultured beta proteobacterium | reverse complement strand
TTGCATTGGTTGCTTGGATTGTCTTTGAGGCGATTGGTCGTTTTTATACACCACACACTGTCGATGGTTTCACGGTTTCAGTAGTAGCGGCAATTGGTCTGGTGATGAATATCATCGTTGCTTGGGTTCTATCGCACGATAAACACAGTGTTAATACTCGCGCTGCTTTGGTACATGTCATGGGTGATTTATTAGGCTCGGTCGGTGCATTGCTAGCAGGTCTGATTATTCAATTTACAGGGTGGATGCCAGCTGATGCTTTGCTCTCCATTTTCGTGTCTTTGCTCATTCTCAAATCTACGTTTAGCATCCTGCATGAGTCATATCATTTTCTGATGGAAGGTGTCCCCCTTCATATTGACTATCTTCAAGTGGGTGTTGATTTAAAAAACGTTCCTGGGGTCCTCGCTGTTCATGATCTCCATGTTTGGGAGATGACTCCTAGCTTCCCAGCCCTGATTGGTCATATTGAAATTGGGCATATGCAAGACTGGCCAGTAATCATGTCTCGCATCAATGCAGTATTGCTTGAGAAACATGGGATTGATCATGTCACATTGCAGCCTGAAGAGGTGCTTGGTGGGGAGGGTCATGTCCATCATGAATTGTTTGAAGAGTTGAGCGCACTTCAGGCGGAGTTAGGTAAGGCCGAAGTTATCCCGCCTGTGAGAATTTACCAAGGCGAGACCTTTTATGTAGATTGCGCAAGCGGTGATACAACGCACCGCATGGCGTACCACGTCTGGGGTGACCCAAATAACTCTAAAGTTTTATTTTGCGTTCATGGCTTAACTAGACGTGGCAGTGACTTTAAGACCCTTGCAGAATCCATGTGTAATGAGTATTACGTCGTATGTCCAGATATCGTTGGTCGCGGCGACTCTGATCACCTCAGTAATCCGATGATGTATGCAGTACCACAATACGTCTCTGATATTGCTTGCTTGGTAAAGCACTTGGGTGTTTCGCAGATTGATTGGTTGGGTACTTCCATGGGCGGTTTGATTGGTATGGTTTATGCCGCCATGCCTCATTGCCCAATTCGCAGAATGATCATTAATGATGTGGGTCCAAAGATTGAGCCGGAGGCAATTAAACGCTTAGGTTCTTATGTGGGCCAGCCTTTTGAATTTTCTCATCGCGCTGAAGCACTTGAGCACGCGAATGCTCTGTGCGCATCCTTTGGAGAGCATACTCCTGACGAGTGGGAAACATATAACGGTCCAATGCTCATTGAGCGCAATGGGATGTGGGTCATGCATTACGACCCCAATATTTCCGTTCCATTTGCCTCTATTAATCCAATCATGGCTAAGGCTGGAGAAATGGCCATGTGGCATGCCTTTAAGAATATTCATATTCCGATGTTGATTGTGCGCGGTGAGGTTTCGGATTTACTTTCAGCAAAAACGGTTGCTGAAATGTGTAAGGTCAATCCTCATGCCAGAAGCATTGAGATTCCCGGCGTTGGTCATGCTCCTGCATTTATCAAGCGTGAGCAGATTGCTTTGGCAAAAGAGTTCTTTAGTTAACTCCTTTTTTAACCCTTAATCTAATCCTTAAGTTAATCTTTTCGTTAACTCACCTGCTAGCCAATGGCAAATACCCCTGAAAAAATACAAGTTGTAGATAGCTGGTATGGCGAGCCAGCAGAAATGCACGCTGCTGGAGTGCTTAAGATTCTGGAGATGTTGCATCTCGACGAGGCGACTCTATCTGCGGCCATAAATATTGGATCTCCCCATGGACGTGAAGCGCTAGTCAAACTTCTAGGTGATGAGTCAGCTAGACTGTTGATTGGCTATCGAGGCCTTCGTCAGGCCCAAGCAAAGTTGGTTCGCGAAGATGGCGGCCTAAGCGTTAGCGGTCAAGAGGAGATGCTGCGCAAGATGTTACTCGCCTTCGGTGATGACTTAAGGGTAGTGTTGATTTATCTAGCCTCCCGGCTACAAACCTTACGCTGGATCACCCAAGAGAAAATTCCTATGCCAAGCGCTTGGGCTCAAGAGATTCTGAGTATCGATGCCTCTTTGGCAAATCGTTTGGGTATTTGGCAAATGAAATGGGAGATGGAGGATCTTGCCTTTCGCACTTTATCGCCACAAATCTATCGTGATATTGCGAGAATGCTCGATGAAAAGCGCATCGAGCGTGAGGCATTCATTGAGCAAATTGTCATTCGACTCAA
>CAIYZI010000473.1 GCA_903930665.1 uncultured beta proteobacterium | reverse complement strand
TTGGCTGCTCCAATGATGCAGGCAAACCAACCGGCCTGAAAAAGAACAAAGTTCCAAAATTTAGCCATCAGACAAACCCAATTAAGCCTAAGAAAAAGGCCACTGCCGACTGGCAATGGCCTTTTGTATGGTGGGAATCAGGGAATCACATTACGAATGTAAGTAATTGATTTATATAGACAGCATCAGTCAAAAATCAAAAAGATACTCACAAAGTTACTCACACATTGCAAAAGCACCCCCCCCTTAAAGCCACCTCTAAAAAACCAATTACGATCATAACGGGAAAATACAACCCCCTAGCAAACAATGAGTGAACAGAATTTCTGCGTTCGTTTCGCGCCGCGGACTGTTGCAGCAGGAAGGGCCCATTTAGTTGGGCGTTGTTAAAGCCATTGTTCTAGCCTTTTCAAGCTCTTGGGCAATCGACTCTACAGTCACTTCATGCTTTTCAACCAGCCTATTTCGGAGCTCTTTGATCCTTATCCTAATCTTATCCTCTGCAAGAAACTGACTAGCCTTGACATAGATGGTTTCAGGTTTCATCTTTCCAGCATCGTAAGACTGCCGATAAGCTTCGCTTGCATTTCCGAGCTCAATATATTTTTGGCTGTTTTTACGCTGTTCTCAGCCTTTTTCTCCACTGTTCCCCACTAATTGCTGTGGGAGATTTGCTGTTCATTCTTGCCCTAATCATCCCTACTAGCAGAGATAAACGGTAGGGTAATCTTAGGGTGAAATCTAAACCTTGCCGTAATTTAACCCTCGTTAATTTTAGTAAAACCCTGTCCTGGCTAATTTCAGCGCGCTTTCCACGCTTGGCCATCGCTTTTTGAATGGCGTCTTGAACCATAACATTTAATAACAAGCTAACCTTGCCCCAATCTTGCCGTGATTTCCCCCCTATTAAGGCATGAAACAAGTCAGCCCGCTTTGACTGTTGTCATGCTGGTTCATTATCCGCGCCTGCACTCGCTTTGTACTGGGATAGGTCGGGGAGCATGGCCTTAGCCTTGAGCATTAAATCTAAGTGAGCCTCAACCCAGCGCGGAACTTTGCCCGTCTTACTCCATAGGCTGATAGTGCCTGTATTCATGTCCATGTAGCGCATGAATTCGGTTTTCTTGATGCCTAGCTCTTTAAGCTGGGCGGTGAACTGCTCGTAATCCATGGCCGACCCTTGTCATGCTTGCTTTGAAAGCATAAATTATGCAATTTAATAATCTCTTTTTCTAAATTAAAGCAATAATTTTGCATAAATTTTTTTTAATCAAGATAACTTAATAGGTGTAGGTAACCTCGATAAAATATATAGTCATTATAAGATATACATTGCTATACTTTGATATAAATCACTATAAATGCTGAATTATGGATCCAGTAAGAAATCCCTTTGCTCCAGGCGCTGGCAATCGACCGCCGGAATTAGCTGGTCGCACCCCAATTCTTGATGAGGCCAGAGTTTCTATTCAGCGAGCCCTCTTAGGAAAGCCCAGTAGATCGCAAATTCTGCTGGGATTAAGGGGTGTTGGTAAAACTGTATTGCTAAACCAAATTGAAGAAATTGCTGAGCAACATGGCCATTTAACCTCGTTTATTGAAGCGCCTGAAGGCAGATCCTTGAGTGAATTGCTTGCACCGAAAATTGGGCAAGTTCTACGGAAAATTTCAATTACAGAACTCGCCAAGGAGCAGGGTTATAAAGCTTTGAGGGCCTTAAGATCATTTGCATCCGCCTTTAAACTAAGCTATGGAGACCTTTCCATGTCGGTCGAGCCAGAGCCTGGAATTGCTGATAGCGGCGATCTTGAAAATGATTTATCAGATTTATTTGTGCGGATAGGAGAGGCTGCAAAAGCCGCAAATATTGCA
>CAIYZI010000472.1 GCA_903930665.1 uncultured beta proteobacterium | reverse complement strand
ATCCAATATAAAATTTACAGCAGTTGAAAAATCTTTAACGACAAAATCAGGAGTTACGTAATATTTTTCATCTAAACCAGAAAATCCTGTCTCAACCAAGATAGATCTCAGCCCTGAATTTTTTGCACATTGAATATCGGTTGAGGTGTCCCCTATTAACCATGAGCCATCTTTCGCGATATTTAGCTCGCTTACAGCCCGATCAATCATCAACGTATTTGGCTTACGACAGCTACAAATTATTTTATATGAAAGAACTTCTCCATCAAACCCGGAATCCGGATGATGGGGACAGTAGAAAACCCTGTCAACATAGGCGCCGCTTTTTGCAATTAAAGTTTCCAACTTATTATGGATCTGCTTTAAATCATCTTCTGAACAACCACCCCTTGCAATTACAGGCTGATTTGTTATCACGCAAACCTTGTACTCAGAATGATTTAAGCGTCTGATTGACTCCCCGATGCCTGGGTATAACTTAAGCTGCTTTAAATTGTGTAGATAATTAACTTCATAATTTAAAGTTCCATCCCTATCAACAAAGATTGCTTTCTGCTTATATTGCAGACTGGCTCTTTGAATTTTTCCAGACTTATAATCCTGAATTACCCTATCGATACGTGATGGAGTTCCCGCATCCTTTATGTATTCAGGGCTGTTATAACCCCTTAATAAAACGCCTTCCTTCAGCATTCTTGGAAACAAATCTCTACCAAAATCTATAACGCCATTTAATCCCACATAATTCTTAATGGCTGATTTACAAACCCAATAGAGTGCCGCATTAACTAAATTTGCAAAAAAAGCATTCTCTGGATGCGGGTATGAATTAAACCCAGTGATCATATGCTTGTCATTTATTTCTACGAGGTCTGAATCGTTTGGATGATCATTTGGATGAAGGAATAACGTAGCTCCTACCGTAGGTAATTCTTTATGGAAAAGATAAAAGCGGTGCAAATCAACCTCCAGCATCGTGTCTCCATAAATGACAAGAAACTCATCTTGAAGCAAATCAAGAATTTTCAAAACTGCGCCGGCTGTGCCTCTCGGCTCCCCATCATCTATGCATTTAATTTGAATATCCCAATTATTTTTACTCTCACAAAAATCAACTATTTTTTTTGCCTGATAGTTGACTAGGATATAAATGCTATCAAAGCCATATCTTTTAAGTAAGTCTATTTGACGCTCCAAAAGAGGGGAGCCAGCAACATCAATTAAGGGCTTGGGAAGATCTCCTAGACGCTCCCTCAATCTGGTACCTTTACCGCCAGCAAGGATAACTGCTTGCTTCATTTACTTTCCTGTTTAATGATTTGGGAAATCGCTTTTGCTACCGCCTGAGCTGAATTTAATTTTGGGGACCAGCCTAGTTTCTTCAACTTATCAATGGAGTAAATAAACTTAGGCACATCTCCAACCCAACCCTTATCTCCATCACCATAAACAATTTCAGCCCCCGGAGAAGCTTGTCTAACCGTCTCTTTCGCAATATCTTTAACAGTAATCCCCTGGTCTCCGCAGCCTATATTGAATACTGATACTTTTTCGCTAGACTCATTCTTGATAAAAAGCATGGCATCAATAAGCTCATCAACATGAAGATACCCCTTTTGTTGGGTTCCATTTCCGAGAACCTGAAGAGATGAGGAATTTTGTGCAAGCCTTTTAATAAAATCCAACATTACGCCATGGGTTGCCGGCACGCCAATTACATTTGGGAATCTGAAAATATAAGACTTTGTCAAATAACTCTCAGTGGCAGCAGAAATTAGCGCCTCCGAGGCTAATTTCATTGCTCCATAATTTGAAATTGGGAGAATTGGTCCAATACTCTCTGTAAGGGGTATGGACCCTAGATCACCATAAATAGCTGAACTGGATGCAAAGGATATTACTTTTATTCCAAACTCTTTCATGATTGAAAGCGTATTAAAAGTTGTCATAAAGGTATCGCGCAGATCTATGAAAGAGTCCTCTATTCCCGCGGGAATATCTGAATTAGCAGCCATGTGCCAGACCTCTGTAATAGGGGTCCTAGCATTAATCTCAACCATCAAATTCTTGAATTCCAATAGGTTAGAAATATCTATCTTATAAAATGAAAAATTAGGGTTAGCTATTAATTCTTCAATATTATTGATCGACCCTCTACATAAATTATCAACACCAATAACAATTTCCCCATTAGATAATAAATTTCTAACCAAATTAGTTCCTATAAATCCCGCTGCTCCAGTTACTAAAATACTCATATAGCACCCTTTTTAACAATGAATTTGATGTTTATATTGCAAGTAAAATTTCTTGTATGAAGCGTAAGTAAACATCAATACAACAAAAGATTCAATAAATAAGTTTGCTGATACGGCGCCAATAACGCCATAAATATGTACAAATAAAATTAATATAATAAAATTTAAAAAAGCAGTTATTGATAGTATTTTACTTACTACCCCCTCCATTCCCAGGGGGAACATAAATAACATTCCTATAACATTTGATATCAAAATGAGCAACGGTAAAAAGCAGAATCTCTCGAGTAAAGGAATTAAAACAATATATCTTTTATCAAAAAAATAATTTATAAGAGGCGATGAAAATTCTAGTAAAATTATTCCAATAATTAGTGCGCTAGTTGTCAAATATAGCAAAAGTTTTAAATCAAATCTAAATAGTTCTATTTTATTTCTAATTGCCAATCTTGAAACATGTGGATATATAGCAGTAGTAATGGGCGTATATACCAAACATATAGCCTTTATGAGCTTCTCAGCAATGCTATAGTAGCCTAGAGATTCGGAGCTAACCAAAAAACCCAAAACAAAAGTATTTGATGTGGTGTAAATATTTATGGCGGCCGATGACAGAAACGCATGCCAGCCATCTTTAAGCATAAAAATTAGATCTTTAACGCTCGGAAATCTTACACGCAATCCCCTAAACTCAAATACTAAAAAAGGAATTGTCAGCAAACCGCCAATTAATAATCCTGATGCCTGCAAGAATGCAGCCCACAACAAATCTTTTGATGATTGCACCAATGATATAACCAGTATAAATATTAATACTCTTGATGCAACCTGAATAAGAGTAATATATTTTAATTTCTCAAGGCCTTGAAATAACCACTGGGGATAAAGAATATTCCCAACAACCATGGAATAACATATAATTATCAGATTAATATTTTTTTCTACCTTGATAGATAGTAATGATATTATTAAAATTATTACCAGGCCAATTATGGATAAGAGAGATCTTACTATAGTAATTGATAGCCAAATTTCAAAAACCTTACTACGAGAACCTCGATTAATCGCTATCGATCTTGGTCCAGTTAAATTAAATCCATAGTCGGACAATGTAACAATAATTTGAATGGCTGCAACAGAAAACGCTATATTGCCTACAAGCTCTGGACCTAAAATTGCTGCTAAATAAGGTACTATAAATAATGGTAAAGCAAAACTAACTGCTTGAAGAAGACTTAATGAAAATATATTTTCAATTAATTTTCTGGTCATTAGATTATCTTGACTTTCGGATAAAAGCACTACCAGCTTTATCAGGCATTAATATTAAATATTCATTTTTATCTCTACAAAATTCGTCTATCGCTTTTTTGGAACCATCCCAATGGATATTAGAATAATCATGGAGGAAAAAAATCCCGCCCAATGATAAATGCTCATAAAAATACTCCAATCCGGCCTTCATTGGTTCATATAAATCACAATCTAAACTAACAACCGAATATTTATTGTTTTTGTGAAATCCCATTAAAGAATTGGGAAAGTATCCCTTTATAAATTCACAAGAACTGCTACTTGAACCAATAACATTCTTAACCATATCTATAGAAGTATCACCAAACTCCATTTTCTTGTCGGAGTCTATTCCACCCAAATCCTTTTGATCAAAACCCTCGAAAGTATCAAATAGGTAGACTTTTCTATTATTTAAGGACGCATAATGCGCAAGTATTGCTGCTGTATTTCCTCTCCAGACTCCAAGTTCAGCGAAATCTCCTTTTATATCCTCAGCTAATATTTGCTTTATATTCAGAATAAAGCTCCATAACCTATTGGTGTCACCTGCATTTTGTTTTTTATTATTCTTTATAAAATTATTTAATAATTTATTAAACTCATAATGAACATTAAAGTGCGATTGAGAGTCTGGTTGATATTGAATAAAGACATCCAATGCATTTGATTTTCCAAAATATATTGGCGTCTTGAAAATAAATTGAAGTTTTTTGATCAAAAGCCTCCTCTTCTCGCTGGGACTTTTTTGAATATAATTATTTATCTTTTTAGTGTAGTAATTTAAATTTATCATTTTTATATTAATTTTTTAATGCCACTGTTTTCTATAAATTAGAGTTATTCAGCAAGGTGTATATTTTTTAATTCCAAGCGGCAATCTTTTAGCTTTTGAGATTTGAATTTGAAAACTCCATTTCCTGACATAGCTCCTCATATTCAGCCATCTTGCGTCTTAAAAAATGTGCTGTTAAAGCTGCTTTACCCTTAACTCCCTTTGGTGTCAGTAAATAAGCGTAGCCCAACTTTTTCTGGTTGTGGCTGAAATTGCCCATCTTGACCAGACCCTTATCTATTAGCGCCTTAATGCAGTAATTAGCCTTACCCAAGATTACCCCCAACGCAGCCGCCAGCTGCCGCTGAGTCAAATCTGGATTGCATTCAATTGCACGCAAAACTTGAAGATGTATTTCATCTACCAACATACAAGATTAACTATTACTTCCCATTTAAATAAGTCGAAAATAAGTATCAATATGAATTGACTATGCTACCGCCCCACCAAATCTCCATGGATTTAACAAAAATTTAAATGCGTTTCTGAACGCCCCTCAACATAGATGACTATAACAATTATATATTTCTTGTTCAATAATCGAACATTATAGGTAAAGGCACTGATTTTTATATAGATTCGCGTGTCCTTCATCTCTTGCAAGCACCCCAATCAAAAATACCTCAAGTCAAACCTCTTGAATACTATTTCTCTATAGGCGATGCTTGACCAGTACCCTCGAAATGCTTTTTACGCCAAGTAGGGTATTCATGAACCATATCGGCGTTTTTTACATATTTCAATACGCTTTGTGGCAAGCCCCAGCCGCCACGCTGCATAACCTGCAATAAGGATGCGCCAGTTCTCAAAAGATCTTGGGCTGCCCCCACTCTGGTGGAATGACTACTTAATTCCTTGACAAGTGCCTCATCAAATCCAGCCTTTCTAGCTAAACGCTTATAGGTCCGATTAATTGCACCAGGTCCATACGCCTCTGACATGACTTGGCCACCCCTTCTGACACCCCTTAAGATAGCCCCCTCCTTAATATCCGCAGCCTCGAGCCAGATCCTTACGTGAATCCATACCTCTGGCGGGAGATATATCCAACGCCCCCGCCGCTCAGTATCGGTCTTACTGCTACGCTGATGAAGCATGACAGACTCATCTTCGTTTGACTTAATATCTTCCACAAGAAGTTGCACCAACTCATGTCTTCGACACAGGCTTGCATAACCCAATTGCAATAATGCTCTATCCCGCTTGCCCTGCATATCATCTCCCGTTGCCCTCATTAGATCATCAAACAATTCCCTATTTAAGCCTTAAGCTTGCTTATTAATTCGTCCATTTTTCCTGACCATCCGTCGCAACGCCAACTGAACATCAATATCATTTATTGGATTGGGTAAACGTGAAAATTTATGGATTGATCCAATTGCGCTGACCTTACGCTTGATAAAATTAATACTGCAACCCTTTTCGACATTTGCGTCAACATATAAGGATACGGACTCAGAGCTAGCGGGAATTGATGGCAAGTTATGCTCCGCACAAAAATGAATAAACTCCAAAAAGTCTGATCGATACGCTCTTAGGGTATTAGGGGCATATGCGCCAGTAATTTTTTTCAATACTAGCTGCAACTTTTGCACCGCGGGACTAGCATTCAGGTCAATAGATCTAGCCATCACAAAACTCCTCTACAAATAAAATATGTTTCATAATTGCTTCTGTTCACGAGTCAGTCAATCGAAATAATCATCTAAAAAATGAAAAAATCCTTTGTGAGCACTTTTCCAATAAAATGCCGGTAATCCATTAAGAATTACCGGCAAATCGTTCCAAACGAATTAGTGGTCACGCCTTTGTATAGTAATGCCCTCCACTAGTGTTGGCCGACTAATTAATGCAGCCTCCTGGGGATTGCTTGCTATTCCCTTTGCATAACTATCCGGATGAATCAATGGGATTGGCTTCCCAAACAGATAGAGATCTAAGGCCGCCAATTCAAGGCAATCATCACAAAAACTGGACCATCTAGGGTTAGTGCGACTAGCCTCGTCAGGATTAAGATTGAAGTAGGCGTCTTCTTTTAATAGGTGAGACTTCACCTGGTTAAAGATAAATTGCCGACGCATTGGTGGCAATAGATGCAGCCCATCATCCTTAAAGTCTTTTAGGTATAACTCTAGCTTGTCATGCGAAGTCATAACGATAGTGGTAATTCCATAGTGCGGCATATATAAAGCACTCATTGCTTTGGTTTTATTCATAATTATTCCTTAATAGAGATAAAAAAACGCCTGCACTTGAGACATGCAGGCGCAATTCGTTTAAAACGATTTATTGCTGCGGCGAGGCTACGATGGCTCCATGCGGGGTATTAATGGATTTCCAGAAAGTAAATCCAGTTTTAATATCCGAGTTGCTGTACTGCTCGTAGCAACTTCCTAAAATGGCCCCGGCTTCCAAAAAATCCAATGGGTCGTGGTCATCAAACGGAATACTGATACCCACTACCCCTTTTTTCTCCTCATAGAAGACCTCGAACTGCTCTGCATCTGCCTCATAAGCAGCATCCTCCAAGAATTGCTCTAGTTGCAAAATTGCCTCAGTAGTTTTGCAATGCTCGCGTACCTGAATATTTAAAGTTGCCAATTGAATTGCCATGGTATTTCTCCTTGATAGATAAGTTAAATAGTTGCTGCACTAATATTGGAATAATGACGCTGCACAATGCGCTTAGAAATATCCAGAACTTCCCGACCACTGCCTTGGCACCCTTGGATTAAAGGCAATAAGTCTTGATCAGCAATGCCCTTAATGCTGTAGTGGTCCAGGACTTTTTTAACGGTGGGCAACCATTGCTCTGCTGGCGCTGCATTAAAGTCCACGATATGACTACGGTTTAGTACTGCCTTGTCGATTTTGGTAATATTGTTCGTGGTCATGACAAACACAGCCCGGCCCCTACCTGCATCCATAGTGGCTTTGAGTGCGCCGGCTGAACCCTGTCCCAAGCTATCGATCTCGTTAAGCACAAAGTAGTGATAGCTACCTAATATGGGCATATGGTCTAAACAGCTGCGAATCCTTGCCAGAATTTCCGCGCCTTCAACGGAAATAACATCAAAGCTATCTACATAGGGATCAGGCTCACCGGTCTTGTTTGCCTCCATCCAGCCCGGGATTAAATTGGCTAAGGTTGTTTTGCCAGTGCCTGTATCACCATACAAAATAATGCCGCACTTACCAGACCCCGGAAACCCCCAGTCACCACTAATGCAGTTTTCAATCGTCTCTTTAGCGTATTGCGTCTTAAACACAATGTCACTAAATTGTTTAGGGGCAAACACTTCATCAAAATCATTAAAATTTACTTTCATTTTTATATTCCTTGTCATTTATGCAAGCGGTATCACCCCCTTGCATGTTGTTGTTTTAAATTGCAGCAGTTGCGCCAGCTAATGCAGCGTCTATCTGCGCACCTTGCTTTACCTGCTCGTCTGCAAACGCATCTGCACACTTTGTGTTTGCCAGCTGCTCTTTATTCACCTTGTAATACGCCAGTAGCGCAGCATCCACAATGGAGCGGTCACTGAGCGCAGCATGTATTGCGTACTTACCACCTGACAGAGGGGTTGCAATTAGCACAATCTTGCTAGCCGTAGCATCTACGTTTTGCCCTACCTCCTCGCTGTCAAACACAGCCAACTCCTGTGCATTAGCCCACTGCTGTGCCTGCTCTAGCTTTTCATCTCGCGACACAATGGCGCTCACTGCGGAGGACTCTTTTTTGGTGGCTGCATTAGCCAAGCGCATTGCTTGTAAGCCTCCACATCTTTCTGCAAGCATTGCAAACCCACCTTGCTTGCAGTCAAGTTTTTGAGCGTACTTAATAGCCGAGTAATAACTATTAATTTTTTTGCTATCTGCCCCCACAAATACGCACATGAGTATTTTGCTTAGCGTATATGTTTTACCGGTCACGGCAATTTCTCTCTCAAGCATGTACGTATCTAAGCGATTGATAATTCTTGCTTGCTCCTTTTCGCTTTGCTTAAGAAGCACATCGTACTTGTCATAACACTTGCCGATAATGCTGATGAGAAATTTATTACTGCGAGTCTGTGCAACATCAAGCTCATGCACATACTGACCATACTCGTTCTCTAGCTCCTGAAGTTCTTGCGTAATATCGCCGATCGACAGACCAACCAAGGTCTCAAATTGGATTGGCTTTGTGGGGCCGCTTCCATCGCTTAAGAACTGTGCCCGCATGTTGTAGTACGCTTGGCTTTTACCTTTGCAGGCCACTTGCAAGTCCCTTAATGCTTGTTGCGCTTGCTCAGCTGTTGTGCCGCTAACTTTTACTTCTGCGCCTGTTGCCTGCTCAAACATTGCAATATCCAATGCTTGCGCTGCGTTTACTGCCGCGTTTGCTACTTGTGTGTTTAATAATGTTGTATTCATTTTTATAGCCTCTCTTGTTATGTTTAATTAGTGTGTTGCCAGTGTTGTGTCGTCTTGCAAAGTTGTTACCGCTGCATTAACTAATGCTTCTGTTATGTTTTTACATTTGCGTGTTAAATACAGTGCAACAATGCATTCGTCAGTCAGTACGCCATCACCATCTACCTCAAACTGCACCTCATCTTCTAACTCCGCCAACATCAGCATTAACAACTCCTCCTTGTCATCACGCTGTTTAATACTGTTGTAGTACTCCTTTACTTCTTGCAATTGTCTGCAAAACAACATTTCCACTTCAGCCTCGTAGCTTTGTGCTTTGCTTGCAACAATGTTTGCCAGTGCCAGTACTGCTGTTATGTTGTTTTTAGTTACTGCGTTTTTGTTTACATGTGCTGTTTTCATTTGCTGCCTTTCGTTTATATGTTTAAAAGTTAGTACCGCTTAATTGCTTGCCTTCTTTTGCAGCCATTAGCAGGTGCGGCATTTGCTGACTGGCAAACACTGCGCTGTTATTGACTGCTTAAATTGCTTTTTGTTACAGGGCGATTTGTTAAAGAGCGGCAGCATTGCTGCGATGTATGTAGAATGCCGGTTCTGGTTTATTATTAAAATTAAATATTAATAACTCATACAAACTTTTAACATTTATGGCCAAAAATAGACTTAATCGCGAATCGTTAATAAATTTTTCCGCTGAATTTAATGCCGATGAAGTTGAGGTGGCACCTGACTGGCGTTACCAATTGGTTGTTCCATACATCAGGCAAAGCAGTAGCTATTTGGCTGTTAGAGACAAATACAGAGGGGCAAACGTCAAAAAAGCCGATTTACCTAAAGATGAGGCGGCTGTTTATAAGGTTGCCGATTGGTTTGATATTTTGTCGATTGAGGCCGATGACGATGGGGGAGACCAATTGGATTGGTGGGAACGAGCAGGCAAATCCTTATATGGTTTTGATATGCCCATACCATCTGTAACAGGAATTTATATGGAGGCAGGTGAAACTAGAACGCTCCACAAGGGTGGTCGACTAGTTCCAACCTTCATAATTGAAGTCCCCTTAAATCTAACTATGACTGAGGTTTTAAAGGGTATTAAGGATGTTTTTAAGTTCTTTATAAAGAACTGGGGTACACCCATTCAATTTGGCGTCCCTTTGCCCGATGCCTATAGAGCCCATTACAAGCTAGAGAAAAGTAAGTTGCAAGAAGATACCCTGGTCAATGGCTTAGAAGCCCTAACTATGTATAGGGCGGGAATGCCACTCTGGAAAATTGGCAATACCCTAGATCTTTCACCTGCACATAGGGTGAATGAAGATGCCTCCAAACCAGGCAAACATGACAGCGAATACAAGCGAGTATTGAGTATCAAAGCAAGGCAGCTGGTAAGAATCGCTTCCTTGGTAGCTGAAAACGCTGCTCGCGGTCGCTTCCCTAGCAATAAAGCATTTCCGGAGGCCATGCTGAAGAGTTACGAAAGAGATCCTGGGCGTCCAGTAGGCTCTAAAAGCCCGAAAACAACCAATGTGACAAAGTACAAATCGTTTTAAACGATTTTAGATAAGCTCTACTGCTTTACGCTTTTGATCATCATTGCAGTCTATATAGTGCTGCACACTGGATAACTGTCTGTGTCCCGACAAGCCCATGATCACCCTGACACCAACCCCCTTAGCAGCCAGATTAGTAATAAAGCTTCTTCTGCCCGAATGGCTACTTGCCCCTGGGATAGCTGCTCGCTGATATAGATAGTGGAAAAACTGGGTAGCCGTATTGGCACTAAAGCCATCGCTACCCTTCTTTTGGGAATAAAACAGTTTTTCTTGGGGATCCTTGGGGGTGTAGATCTTTATATAGGCAGCTAACTCCTTTTTAAGCTTCTCGCTAATAAAGACTGTACGGGCATAACCACCCTTTGCTTGCTCTGGGCGCAGCATGATCTCATTCTTAATAGCGCCTTCTGCATCAACTACGTCTGCAAAACGTAAAGAAGCCATTTCTGCAACACGTAATCCTGCGTAATGCGTAATTAACAACATGGCTCTATTTCTAGCTGCGTGTTTGCGTGTCGCAATGTGGTCTAAAACTCTACGTAATTCTTGCGGAGTTAATGTTTTTGCCTGTTTCATCCTCAAATCTCCTGTAATCAAATAAAAGTCACGCATTTAATGTAATTTCTTATTTGCATGAAGTCGACCTAAAAAGGCCATCTTGTATTTATTGCAATTTCTTCAATGATCACAATGGTTTAGAGATGATCAACAGGAAAATATAAGGTTTTTAGTATTTGCTTACATTCACTAGCTTCATACTCAGATCTGTATGCCCCTACGAAAACAGCCGATTTGCGTTTTATCTTCGCAATCGGCTGCCTTACTACTAAATCCAAATTTAAAGCACTTTAAGCGGCGATCTTTTGTTTAAGGTCCGCATCGTAGTTTGATGAAAAGTAATCTGGACTATTGCCATGCTTTTCACGACATGAGCGCATGGGGAACTTCTCGCTTAAAGCCAATCCATGCTTTTCATCTACCAGCGTCACAGTTAATTGGCAGGTTCGCAGATCTACTGCAACAAACCCCATTACCTTGGGCTTGGACATGGCGCTATCAAATCGCTTGATCCAGCTGCATAGTATGTGTTCACTATGATTGGTGGACTGAACATCTATATTGATCTTTTGGTAGCGGGCAATGACCATGCCCAGGGCCTCCATATCGATATCGGTGGTAGCCGTATGTTGCCACTGAGTAAATGGCACTAGATCGATTAAATACTTTAAGTGTTGATCAGGAAGGTCTAGGGTTCCATTAAATACTGCGTTGTAATACATGCCTTTGCCAAAAGTTTTGCCGAACTTTGGGTTGTTATATAGACGTACTGCTATTTTTGTTTCTTGCTTTATCTCCATCTCTTTCTCCTTATATGGTTTGGTTGCCAGTTGCTTTGTTACCCCTAGTCGCAAACCCAGAAAAGAAGTCACTTGTCTGGGCTACCAGTCGCTTTGCTGCTTAAGCAGTAGCAAGTAACTGGTAACTAGTTACGGGTAACTGTGTTTCTTCTTGTTACTTAGTAACCCATAGCAACTCAAAGCAACTCGCATTTTTATTTATGCCTTCTAGATAAGATCTGAAATTAATTCTTTGGTTCTCGCTGGAATTTGCAAGATTTCGATCCCATTAGTTATTGATCTAGTGATTTCTTCATGAATCTGTTGTTTTTCCCTGCCTGATCAGGTCGACCCTTTTACAGGCCATCCATAGACTGAAGACTCCCAAACAACAAAGGAGTTTTAAATGTCAGTTCTAACCAGTCTTAAATTAATAGCAAGCAAGCGCCCCGTATCAGCCAGCCCAATCGTGCTGCGTAGAAACAAGATGGCTAACAAAATCGCCGAACAATTGGCACTTTGCGAAGCCCAAAAGTCAGGGGAGCAATATCAGCCCAAAGTCTCACGCACCTACACAAATAAGCAAACTGGTGAGCGCATGACTGTAGAAACCATTAAGCGTGTACGTCAATGGTTCTACATTAGTCCGGAAGGCAAAATCAACTTAACGCTTAAGTACGGCAGCAAAGTATTGCCCCTAAATAAAAAGGGTGCCAACGCCATTGAGCTGAGCACTGGGGATGAACTTATTGCCACACTCAAAAATCTGCAAACTGCCGTCTTAAACGGCGATTTAGATGAAGCTATTAACGAAGTCAGTGAAATGACTCGCAATACTTTTAAGAAATGATCTATCAGGGCTAGTTCGCATAGGTGCAGCTAGCCCATTTTTAAATTTAGGAGAAATATATGAATACTTACTCAGCTTACGTACGTGCAAATGGCTATGTTGTGCAAACTAGAATCTGTGCTAACAACTTGTCAGATGCCATCTTTTTACTCAAAGGCCAATATGGCGCTGATAACTTGGTGCATTTACCAACCCAGATCAGTTAAGGGGAATTGGTACGCATAGCCTTGTTCTTACTAAATATAAGAAAAGGAGAACGCTATGCGTTTACATGAATTTACCGACGCCAAGGATCAATTGCAGCTGTTGCGATTGATCATGGATAACACCTGGAGTGCTATTAACCAAGAAGCCAAAAGTAAAGCAGCGCAGCAGGCCGCCAACAAAAGTCGGGCTGCTATTAAACCCAGGGTGAAAGCCAATCATTTTGTTAAGAAGCCACCAGTACCACTGGCGCCTATTCCACCCATACAGCCCCTACCCACAACTAGGCCAGCAGCCCCTGCAGTACCCGCGCCACCAAGAAAACCGGCGCCCCAGAGAAATCCGCTACCCCAGAGTGTCAAGATGCCCAATAGCCTTAAGCCCTTGCCCACCTCTGTGCTAAGCCCCATCAGTCCAGAGAACCCGGAAGTAAAAATTAGCAAGCAAGTCAATGCAATCAAAGGTGGTGTTTAATGAATTAGAAAGTTTTGAACCGCTCTAGAGAAGCGAGAGACGCCTTAGAACTCAGGTATAGGTGGGATAGAATTTCGCGCTACCGGCACGACAGGCGCTATGCGAAGATGAATACTTAACTTTTGTTTTTCTTGGCAGCGTCTTCTTGCTGCTTCTTAAGCTTTTTAGATTGATAGACTTCAGGCACTTCAATATCGTTAAACAGCGCCCTTCTGGCCTTGGGTGCTCTAACATTCTCAGCAATAGCCTGTCCTGTTGCCCTGTCATAATGCTTGGCAATAATCCCAGGTGAATTACCCAGCTGTAATGCAATATCTCGTAGCGGCACCCCATCCATATTCAGCACCGTTGTAGTGTGGGCACTACGGAAGCTATAAAACACCCGTTTCTTACCGCTATTGGGGTCACGTAGTAAATTGTGTTCATCCAAAAAGCGATCAAACATATGGTGGGATGTTCCCAGCTTGCCACCACTCCGGGTTCTAAATACATAGCCGGGATCGTTATTCTCAGTCAGTTTTTTCAGGGTAGTTTTGCCATCGGGGTAATTACGGGCCACGATCTCTTTTAATACTTTGAAAGTTTCATCAAAGCCATTGGCATCCCGATCCTTGGTCTTGCCATACACAGATAAAGTCACAGTAGGCTGCCATTCAATTTGCTCAATGAGATTACCCTCTTCGTCGTATTCCTCAATGGGTTTTGCCGTCGCCTCATCTTCGGATAAGAAGCCCTCTTCATTGGTCGCTTTGGGCTGCACATCCACTATCTTGGTTTTGTACTTGATATTTTTCCACTGCAAGTTCAGCAGCTCTTTTCCCGGCCTTGCACCCGTATCAATCAAAATACGCACATAGTCATACAGCAATTCTCGTTGCTCACGTTTGGCTTCTGATCTGCCCCGCAAAATCCAAGCCGGGAAGTTGGCCAGAATGGCATTGATCTCTTTAATACTAAAGGTGGCGTAGTTTTCACCCTTGCGTCCTTTGGTCTCTAGCTCAGGCTTCATGGCTCTGGTCATAAAGCCACGAATAATTGCCTCTTCAAAGATGTAGTTCAGGGTGACATTGTGTTTTCGTACTGTGCTGTAGGCAGGCTCTTTACCCATCAACTCAGCACGATCAACCTCATATTGTTTAAGTGCCGCGTAGTCAATCTTGTCGATATTCTTATTGCCCAGGCAAGGGATTAAGAAGTCGTCAATAATGCGCTTGTACACACTATAAGAAACTGGTGCTTCGCCTTTTTCAGCCTTGTCGTCCATGCGCTTCTTGGTCAGTCGAGCGATGTCCTTGAACTTCTTGGTAACCACTGGAATGTTGGCTTCTTTTTTAAGCTCAGCTACACGCTTGAGATCCTTGGCCTTTTCGATGGCCTTTTCCCGATCTCGTAATTTGGTGGAAGCGATAAGCCATTTGCCATCCACTTTGTAGCGGCATTGCCAAACCGTACTATTTGGGCGCTTATAGAGAACGAGCTCACGCGGGTAGATTTCGTAGGTGCTGTCGAGCTTTTCAGGCATCACAACACTTTAAATTTTTAGAACGTTTACGTCAACGGATTTTGTAGAAGCAATTCAACTCCTATTTCAAATATGCTAGAGCTACTTGATTAAAAGAAAGGGTGGATTCAACCACGAAGTGCAACTTTGATCAACGCCTAGTGGCTAAGGATATTTTAGTATCCATAGCTTCTAGACCAGCAAGT
>CAIYZI010000471.1 GCA_903930665.1 uncultured beta proteobacterium | reverse complement strand
CCGCACATCATTTAAATGCATCTGCGATTGCTGCTTTAACTGATTCGGGCTCAACCGCAGTATGGATGAGTCGACACAATATTCATGTGCCTATTTTTGCTTTGACTTCAAAGCTTGCAACGCAACGCTCTTTAAGTGTTTATCGCAATGTCTTTCCTATCAACCTTAATTACACCAAAGAGCGGGAAGCTGCTTTGCGTGAGGTGGAGGAGTGTTTGAAAAATATGGGTGCCGTAGAAAAGGGTGACACCGTAGTGCTCACCTCTGGTGAGCCTATGGGCGAGCCAGGCGGCACTAATAACCTCAAAATTATTCATGTGATGTAAGTGTAATTTTTAAAAATAGTACTTCCTTTTAACGATGTATTTATCAACCTAGAATTAAGAGAACACCATGGCTTTAGTATCTTTACGACAACTTTTGGATCATGCCGCTGAAAATGGCTATGGCTTGCCAGCATTTAACGTTAACAATTTAGAGCAGGTAACTGCCATCATGGAAGCTGCTCATGAAGCAGATTCTCCTGTGATCATGCAGGCGTCAGCTGGTGCTCGTAAATATGCGGGTGAAGCATTTTTACGTCACCTGATTTCAGCTGCAGTAGAGGCGTATCCACATATTCCAGTCGTAATGCATCAGGATCACGGTCAGAGTCCAGCAGTTTGTATGGCAGCAATTAAAAGCGGCTTTACTAGCGTGATGATGGATGGCTCTTTAGAAGGCGATGGTAAAACAGTTGCAAGTTATGAATATAACGTTGATGTTTCTAAAGAGGTGGTGAAGTTCTCTCACTCGATTGGAGTTACTGTTGAAGCAGAGCTTGGTGTATTGGGCTCGCTTGAAACCATGCAAGGTGATAAAGAAGATGGTCATGGCGCCGATGGAAAAATGACACGAGAGCAGTTGTTGACTGATGTTGAGCAAGCAGCGGACTTTGTAAAGGCAACTCAATGTGATGCATTGGCAATTGCGATTGGTACAAGTCATGGTGCATATAAGTTCACCAAGAAGCCCACTGGCGATATTTTGGCAATCGAACGCATTAAAGAAATTCATGCGCGTATTCCGAATACACATTTGGTCATGCATGGTTCTTCAAGTGTTCCCCAAGAATTGTTAGCTGAGATTCGTCAATTCGGTGGCGACATGAAAGAAACTTATGGTGTCCCAGTAGAAGAGATTCAAGAAGGTATCAAAAATGGTGTTCGCAAAATTAATATTGATACCGATATTCGTTTGGCAATGACAGGCGCAATTCGTCGTTATTTATTTGAGAATCCAAGCAAGTTTGATCCTCGTGATTATTTGAAGCCAGCGCGCGAGGCGGCTAAAAAGGTTTGTATCGCTCGCTTCCAAGCATTTGGTTCTGCTGGACAGGCATCAAAGATTAAGCCTATTTCATTGGAAAAAATGGCTGAGCGTTATAAGAGTGGCGAATTAGCCCAGATTGTGAAGTGATTGAAATATGATCGCCTTATATGCAACTTCCATTAAGTCATTGCCTTTAATTTCTAAGGGAAAGGTGCGTGATGTATATGCACTTGGTGATGATAAATTATTGATGATCACTACTGATCGCCTATCTGCTTTTGATGTTGTGATGGGGCAGCCTATTCCTGAAAAAGGCGTAGTACTGAATCAAATGGCCAATTTCTGGTTCGATAAATTGGCTGCAGTGATTCCTAACCACTTGACTGGAATTGATCCTGCTACCGTAGTGGCTGCTGATGAAGTTGATCAGGTTCGAGGTCGTGCGGTAGTAGCTAAACGTCTCAAGCCCATCTTGGTAGAGGCCGTAGTGCGTGGCTATATTGCTGGTAGTGGTTGGAAGGATTACAAGGAGACGGGAAAGATTTGTGGAATTAGCCTGCCTGAGGGCTTGGAAAATGCCCAGAAACTTCCTGAACCTATTTTTACCCCTGCAGCTAAAGCAGATGTAGGTGAGCATGATGAAAATATTTCTTTTGAAAAAGTGATCGAGCTCATTGGCGAGAAATTGGCCGTACAAATTCGCGAAGTCAGTATTCGCTTGTACAAAGAGGCCTCTGAATATGCTGCAACCCGGGGCATCATCATTGCCGATACCAAGTTTGAGTTTGGCCTAGATAATGCGGGCCAGTTAGTTCTGATGGATGAGATCTTGACTGCCGATTCTTCTCGTTTTTGGCCTGCAGAAACCTATTACGTAGGCGCTAATCCACCTTCTTACGACAAGCAGTTTGTCCGTGATTGGTTGGAAACCGCTGTTGTGGATGGCAAGCTTTGGCCTAAAACTGCGCCGGCACCAGAGTTGCCAGCTAGCGTGATCGAAAAAACTGCGCAAAAGTATCGCGAAGCTTTAACTCGCCTCACGCAATCCTAATTGACTGTCAGTCTAAAAAGGCTGGGATAATAAGGTCTTATTAAGGATTTAGGGTTTTTGGAGAGGTAAATGAGCAAGAAGCCAGTAGTCGGAATAGTCATGGGCTCCAATTCAGATTGGGAGACGATGCAACATGCCGCCAAAATGCTTGAGCAATTTGGTGTTGCCCATGAGGCTAAAGTTGTTTCTGCACATCGCATGCCAGATGACATGTTTGAGTATGCAGAAAAAGCAAAGGCTAATGGACTGCAAGCCATTATTGCAGGCGCTGGTGGTGCCGCTCATCTTCCTGGCATGATTGCCGCCAAAACGATTGTTCCTGTTTTCGGTGTTCCTGTCGCAAGCAAATATCTTCGTGGAGTAGACTCTTTGCACTCTATTGTCCAAATGCCTAAAGGTATCCCTGTTGCGACTTTTGCT
>CAIYZI010000470.1 GCA_903930665.1 uncultured beta proteobacterium | reverse complement strand
TCTCCGATGTCCACTGTCCTTCGTAGTGACGCCTCTCCCAGCGTTCGTGCACTTGCCATCATGGGAGGCAGAGAGTGGCATGGGCGTGGCTGGTCGCACCTGGACTATTGCGTCCGCACCGGCAAACAGGCGCTCGAAAAAATCTACGGCGCGCATACCTTCGAATATTTGAAGCAGCATCCCGAGCAAGCACAAATTTTCAACGATGCCATGACAACATCTAATGATGAATTAAAGCCTGTGTACGCTAAATATGTAAACATGGACATCATTGATGTGGCGGCGGATCCAAAAGCACGTGAAATGGGTCAACGCTTATTCTTGAACTCTTGCGCGCAATGTCATGGTTCCGATGCTGGTGGAGCAAAAGGCTTCCCGAACTTAACTGATCATGACTGGCTCTATGGCGGTACACCAGAAAACATTAAAGCGACAATTACTTACGGTCGTGCGGGCGTCATGCCAGCATTTGCAGCAGTGTTGACTAGCAACCAAATTAAAGATGTGACCAACTATGTCCGTAGCCTTTCGGGTTTGCCTGCTGATGATTTAAGAGCTGCTCGTGGTGCAGAAGTGTTCAAAGCAAACTGCGTAGCTTGTCACGGTGGCGATGGCAAAGGCAATACTGCAATTGGTGCGCCTAACTTAACGGATAAGACCTGGTTGTATGGTGGCTCTGAAGCGACCATCACTGAAACTATTACTAAAGGCCGTAATGCTATGATGCCTGCTCAAGACAAAGTATTGAGTCCTGAGAAAATTCAAGTATTAACTGCTTATGTATGGGGTTTGTCTAATAACAAACCAGATCAAGCTAAGCAGTAGTGTCAAATAATTCGCCGGTGGGGAAACCCATTCCAATAGAAGTGATAGAGGAATCTCTTTACGAGGTCCGGCGAAAGATTTATCCACGTTCTGTATCGGGCCTCTTTGCTCGTTGGCGTTTTATCATTGTCATTGCAACCCAGTTGCTGTTTTATGGTTTGCCTTGGGTGAGTTGGAACGGACGTCAAGCCGTTCTCTTTGATTTAATTCAGCGTAAGTTTTATATTTTTGGTTTGGTTTTATGGCCCCAGGATGTAATTTATCTTACGTTGTTATTAATTCTTTCAGCTCTAGCGTTATTCCTATTTACCGCTATTGCGGGACGTTTATTTTGCGGTTATGCCTGTCCCCAAACCGTATATACCGAAATCTTTATGTGGATCGAGCGCAAGGTCGAAGGTGATCGTTTTGCGCGCATTCGTTTAGATGGAGAAGAGTGGCCATGGAGTTTACGTAAGTGGCGCCTCAAAATTACCAAACATGCACTTTGGCTTTTAATTGCCTTTTGGACTGGCTTTACATTTATTGGCTACTTCACGCCGATTGAGACTTTAGGTTCTGCCGTTCTGCACCTTGCTTTAGGCCCTTGGCAGACTTTCTGGCTGTGTTTTTATGCTTTTGCAACCTGGGGTAACGCTGGTTTTATGCGTGAGCAAGTTTGCAAATATATGTGTCCTTATGCACGCTTCCAAAGCGTGATGGTTGATAAAGATACCTTTTTAGTTACTTACGATAGAGTGCGTGGCGACCCTAGAGGTAGTCGTAGCAAATCTGCCGATCACCAATCTTTGGGTTTAGGCGATTGCGTAGATTGCAGTATTTGCGTGCAAGTATGTCCAACTGGTATTGATATTCGCGATGGTTTGCAATACATGTGTATTGGTTGTGGAGCTTGTATTGATGCTTGCGATCAAGTTATGGAAAAGGTGGAGTATCCAAAAGGATTAATTCGCTATACAACTGAACGGGCTGTTGAGGACAAGGAATCTAATCAAAGCGCTATTCGTCATATTCTGCGTCCACGTGTATTGGTCTACATCGCATTTATTACGGTCTTAACTGCTGCCTTCCTCATTTCGCTCTTAACCCGCAATCCATTACGAGTTGATGTAATGCGTGATCGCGGAGCATTGGCTCGTGAAGTGGATGGTGTGAGGATTGAGAATATCTATCGCATTCAAATTATGAATGCTTCTGAAAATTCAATGAAGGTAAGTATTAAGGCGACTGGCTTGGAAAATCTTAAAGTCTTAAATTCGCAAGGTAAGGAAGTAGGCGTGATTGATGTTGCGCCTGCAAGTAATCAATTAATACCTATTAAAGTAAGCACTGATATTGGTCAGAATGAGTCTGGTAATTACCCAATCCATTTTGATGTCGATGCGCAAGAGCAGGATGGTGAAAAGACAATCACTAGAACCCGCGATGAAAAATCCAGTTTTTTTATTCCCCGCTAAGCTTTACAGCGAAAGATGGAGAGATGAATATGTCAGAACAAGAAACCAATAAACCTTGGTGGAAGCAGATGTGGCCATGGTTATTAATCAGTGGCCCAGCTATTGCTGTAATTGGTTGCGCCATTACTATTTGGCTAGCCTACAACATGCATGCCGATGTAGCATTGCATGAAGGCATTGCAAAACAAGGTCTTAAAGTAGAGCAGGTCGCAAAATGAAGTACCGCCTGTTCATCTGGATATTGTGGCCATCATTTCTAGTTTCAGGTCTGGCAGAAGGCCTTTTATTTAGCATGGTCCATCCGGATGATCTTTTATTTTTTGGATACCATCCAGATATATCCGATGAGGGAATTTATACCATTGGATTTTTTATGATCTGGATGTTTTGCGCGCTTTCTAGCGCTCTAACAGCCTATATCCTTCCTGGAATTGAGGCTAGCTCAGACGGTCTTCAAAAAGATCGCGGACTGCTTTAAAGCAAGATTAATCTATTTTTTAATGCAGCGAGTGCGCTCTGGGTTAGGAATACCAGCAAGCTCATATAAGCCATCCATATCAATGAGTTTGATATGACGTTGTTTAATTTGAATCAGTCCAGACTCGGCAAAACGAGAAAGCATGCGACTGACAGTTTCAATCTGAATTCCCAAATAACTGCCAATCTCTACGCGACTCATTCGTAAGTCAAATTCATTATTGAGATAACCGCGGGCAGCTAAACGTTGCGATAAATTCAACAAGAAGGAAGCTAGCCTTTCTTCAGCGCGCATCGTCCCAAGAGAGAGTAAGTGGCGTTGATCTTGAGTCAACTCACGACTTAAGATCCGATGAAATTGGTGTTGCAATACAGGAATTTGGCGCGCTAGATCTTCAAAAGCATCGTAGCGAATAATGCACACTTCACTCTCCTCCAAGGCAATAGCATCGGACTGATATTGACCATCGCCAATGCCATCTAAACCCAAAATTTCTCCGGGCAGATGAAAGCCGATCACTTGTTGGCGACCATCTTCAAGACCATATTCAGTCTTAAGCGTTCCAAATCTCACGCTATAAACAGAAGAGAGAGGGTCGCCATGGCGATACAGGTTTTCACCTTTTTGAAGTCGGACACGCTCTTTAACAAGCGTATCAATTTTGGCAACATCAACTGTGTTTAGCCCTACTGGCAGACAAAACTGTCCCAATACGCATACTGAGCATTTGCTGGAGGGGGCTTCAGAGCTGGTGAAATTCATATTTTGAATTGTAATGATGGGACAAGTTTATCCTAATGGGGTGAACCCCACATTTATAACCTTTAATTCTGGATTTTGTATTAATGCTTACCTCTAGTCTCTTGTTAGCGGTTTTCTTGGGTTCCTTGGTGAGTGGGTGGCATTGCGCCTTAATGTGCGGTGGAATTGCTGCCGCAATTGAGCGTCCGACGCAGGTTTCCATACCCCTCCAAAGCAAGTCTCAATTATTTTATCTCCAATTAATCATGCACTTAGGGCGCTTAACCACCTATGTATTGCTAGGCTCATTGGCTGCTTGGGTTGGCGTAGCAGTTTGGCAGCAAAACGTCCTGCCGCTCCAGCGTCCATTATTTGCCTTTACCTCCCTGATCCTGATTTTGATGGGTATTCGTATTTTTCGACAGGGATCTAAGGCTCCTTGGGTTTTTGGAAGGCGCATTAGTGCGCGCCTAGCTGGCTATTGGGCAAAGTTTTTGGGGCGGTTTGCTAGTGGCCCTTCCCGTTGGTTTAGCGGAATGCTTTGGGGGTTGGTGCCCTGTGGCTTGGTTTATAGCGTATTGCCCTTAGCCTTTTTATCGGGTGATGTTTTGACCGGGGCCGGACTCATGTTGGCCTTTGGACTTGGGACTTTACCCAATCTTTTGTTAATTTCTAAATTTTCTGCAGCATTGACCCAGTTTGGGCAGTACCTTTGGGTACGTTCTTTGGCGGCTGGCTTATTGTTTCTTGCGGGAGGCTTTGGACTCTACCGCGCCTGGGTGCTACCAGATGCCTTATTAAAAGGGGGCTTTTGTATTACCTAGGATTGTCTTCGAACTGAATTGCCGCCTCAATACCTTGTCGGATATCAGAAAAAACACAGTCTTGGGGTAATAATTCTAAAAAGCCGCTACGCCTTGCGATATCT
>CAIYZI010000469.1 GCA_903930665.1 uncultured beta proteobacterium | reverse complement strand
TACGTGAACAAAGAGGTCGCCAACGATAGATGAACGCAGACCCTTAATTCCCTTATTGCGCAAACGGAAAGTTTTCCCGGTTTGCGTACCTTCAGGAATCGGAAACTCAACACGCCCAGAAAGCGTAGGCACTTCAATCTCTCCACCGATGGTGGCAGCCGCGAAAGAGATAGGCATTTGGACATGCAAATCACTACCATCGCGCTCAAATACCTTATGAGGTTTAACTCTAACTTCTACATAAAGATCGCCAGCGGGCCCACCATTAATGCCTGGCTCGCCATTACCAACAGAACGCACACGCATTCCATCATCGATGCCGGCAGGGATTTTTATCTCTAGTGTTTTTTGTTCTTTAAGCTTTCCACTACCGTGGCAAGTTTTGCAAGGCTTAGGAATATACTCGCCAGTTCCACGGCACTTAGGGCAAGTTTGCTGCATTGAGAAGAAGCCCTGTTGTACCCGTACTTGGCCATGACCATCGCAAGTTGTACATTTTTCTGCTTTACTGCCAGGTTCCGCACCGGTACCGTGACATGGTTTGCAATTACTCCAGCTAGGCACGCGAATTTGAGTGGTATACCCTTCAGCAGCCTGCTCAAGGGTTATATCCATGTTGTAACGAAGATCTGCGCCTTTGTATACCTGTGGGCCTGAGTGGCGTCCACCACCTTGACCGAAGATATCACCAAAAATATCGCCAAAGGCATCAGCAAATCCACCACCGCCACCACCTCCGAAGCCCCCACCACCAAAACCACCCATGGATGGATCTACGCCTGCGTGGCCATACTGATCATAAGCAGCTCGCTTATTCGGATCTGTTAGCGTTTCATACGCTTCTTTCACCTCTTTAAACTGCGCGCCGGCATCTTTGCTATCGGGATTACGATCAGGGTGATGCTTCATCGCCAGCTTACGATAAGCCTTTTTTAGCTCTTCATCGCTAGCACTTCTTGCAACACCAAGGACTTCGTAATAATCGCGTTTACTTTTAGGCACAACTGTTCCTCTCAACAACCTGAATGGCACAAGTCGGCACGAGGCCGACTTGTTATTGGTTTACTTCAGAATGACTATGAATTACTTCTTGTCATCAACCTCTTTAAAGTCAGCATCGACAACGTCAGCATCAGGAGCTGCACCTTGTGCGCCACTAGGAGCTCCACCAGGAGCGGCGCCACCAGCTTTAGCTTGTTCAGCAGCCATGGCCTTTTCACCCAACTTCTGACTTGCCTTACCTAAAGCCTCTGTTTTAGCTTCAATCACAGCTTTATCGCTACCCTTGATTGCTTCATCTAGCTCTTTCAAGGCAGCTTCAATCGCTTCCTTCTCAGCAGCTTCTAAAGCCGCCCCATGCTCTTCCAAAGCCTTCTTGGTAGAGTGTGCCAAAGCATCAGCAGTATTGCGCGCAGTAACTAACTCAAGCACTTTTTTATCTTCAGCAGCATTGGCTTCAGCATCTTTCACCATGCGTTGAATTTCATCTTCAGTAAGACCAGAGTTCGCCTTAATAGTGATCTTGTTCTCTTTGCCAGAAGCTTTGTCTTTTGCAGTTACATGCAAAATACCGTTCGCATCAATATCAAAGGTCACTTCAATTTGTGGCATACCACGTTGTGCAGGTGGAATACCTTCTAAATTAAATTCGCCAAGCAATTTATTAGCAGCAGCCAACTCACGCTCACCTTGGAAACACTTAATCGTTACAGCAGGTTGATTGTCTTCCGCTGTGGAATAAACCTGCGAATGCTTAGTAGGGATAGTGGTGTTCTTAGGAATCATTTTGGTCATGACGCCACCCAAGGTTTCGATACCCAAAGACAATGGGGTAACGTCCAAGAGCAATACGTCTTTACGATCACCAGACAATACAGAACCTTGAATGGCAGCACCAACAGCTACAGCTTCATCAGGGTTTACGTCTTTGCGCGGATCTTTACCAAAAATTTCTTTTACCTTATCTTGAACAGCAGGCATACGAGTTTGACCGCCAACCAAGATCACATCATCAATATCAGCAACATTCACGCCAGCATCTTTAATGGCTGTGAGGCAAGGACCAGCCGTACGGTTGATCAATTCTTCTACCAAAGACTCTAACTTGGCGCGAGTTAATTTCAAATTCAAATGCTTAGGGCCGCTGGCATCAGCAGTAACGTAAGGCAAGTTGATTTCGGTTTGCTGTGCGGATGACAATTCGATCTTAGCTTTTTCAGCAGCATCTTTTAAACGCTGTAACGCCAGTACATCTTTACTCAAATCAACGCCTTGTTCTTTTTTGAACTCAGCAATGATCCAGTCGATGATGCGTTGATCAAAGTCTTCACCACCTAAGAAAGTGTCGCCGTTAGTGGAGAGCACCTCGAATTGCTTCTCGCCATCAACGTTAGCAATTTCGATAATAGATACGTCGAATGTACCGCCGCCCAAGTCGTAAACCGCAATCTTGCGATCCACTTTATCTTGCTTGTCTAAGCCAAAAGCTAAAGCAGCTGCAGTAGGCTCGTTAATAAT